>SLKW01000153.1 GCA_007134405.1 Paracoccaceae bacterium | reverse complement strand
GTGATGCACGTCCACATCGAGGATCGCCACCCGCTTGCCCTGCGCGCGCAACCAATCGGCGGCAATGGCTGAATTGTTGAGAAAACAGAACCCCCCGGCCAGATCCGCGAAGGCATGATGCCCGGGCGGCCGACTGAGCGCATATACCGCCCGCGCCCCCTCCCGCACCGCCGCCGCCGCGGAAAGCGCCGTCTGCGCCGACCAGTAGGCGGCCTCCCACGTGCCCTCGGCGATGGGGCAGGCGGTGTCGGCCTGGTGATAGCCCGCCTGACCCACGGCCGAGCGCGGATACGAGGCCTCGCGCCGGTCGGGGTGGATGTTGGGGATGACCTCGGCCCCGGCATCGGGAATGCGCCGCCAGCGGGCATGGATCGTGCGCAAAAAGGTAAGGTATTCAGCGCTGTGAATGGCGGCAATCGGCCCCATGCCAAGATCCTCGGGGGCGGCGAAAGCACAGCCCGCGGCCTCGCTCCCGGCCTTCAGCACCTCCACCCGGCGCGGCTGTTCGGGATTGGGCAGGACCGTGCCGTTGGCCATGAAATGCTTCGGGTCATGCGCGCGCTGGCGGTCGTCGAGAAAGGCTTTCATGGCGCTCCTTCCAGCGCGGCCAGCGCCGGGCCCGTCACTGTCATCATCGTCTCGTCGGTCGTCGCGGCGAAGCCGAGCCGTTCGTAGAAGGCCCGCGCCGCGGCGTTGTCTTGCGCAACACCCAGCCGCAGGAACCGCGCCCCCCAGCGCCCCGAGCCCTCGCCCCGCGCCTTCGTCCCGCGCCGCCGCCAGCAGTCGCTCGCCCAGCCGCCGGCCCCGCCACCCCGCCGCGATCCAGAGGTCGGAGACATAGACCCCCGCCGCGCCGCGCGTCGTGGAAAAAAGCGGCGACAGCAGCGCGACCCCGACCAGATCCGTCCCCGCCTCGGCCAGAAGCCCGACGAAGGCCGGGTGTTCGCCCAGCCCGGCCTCGGTCAGTTCGCCGATCCCCGCGCGGTGCTCGTGCCCAAGCTCCAGCGACAGCGCGCGCAGCCCGGCATCTAGCGTGCCCAGATCGTCCGGCCCGGCGCGGCGGATCACCACCTCGCGCATCAGAACCCCACCTGATCCGCACCCTTGAGCGCCAGCATTTCGCGCGCTTCGTCCGGCGTGGCGACCGTCCGGCCCATCCCCTCGACGATGGCGCGGACGCGGGCGACCTGCTCGGCATTCGATTCCGCGAGCTTGCCCCGCGCGATGAAGAGGTTGTCCTCCAGCCCCACGCGTACATGCCCGCCCATCCCGGCCGAAATCGCCGCCATCGGCATCTGCTGGCGCCCTGCGGCCAGTGTCGAGAACAGGTAATCATCCCCGAACAGCCGGTCGGCGGTGGCCTTCATATGCGCCAGATGCTCGGGCTCGGCGGCGATCCCGCCCAGGACGCCCATCACGAACTGGATGAAGATCGGCGCCTGGACCAGCCCCCGGTCGCGGAAATGCGCCAGCATGTGCAGATGGCCGACGTCGTAGCATTCGAATTCGAACCGCGCGCCGCGCTCGGCCCCCAGGCGGCGCAGGATCCCCTCGATGTCGCGTGGGGTGTTGCGGAACACGAGGTCATCCGAGTTGCGCAGGAACGGCTCTTCCCAGTCGTGCAGCCACGCGCGCTCCTTGCCCAGCATCGGGTAGAGCGCGAAATTCATCGTCCCCATGTTGAGCGAGGCCATCTCGGGCGCGGCGGCCAGCGGCCCGGCCAGGCGCTGATCCAGCGTCATCACCGCGCTGCCCCCGGTCGAAAGGTTGATCACCGCCTCGCAGCCCGCCTTGATGCGCGGCAGGAAGGCCATGAAATGCGCGGGGTCGGCGGAGGGGCGGCCGTCATCCGGGTCGCGGGCGTGCAGGTGCAGGATCGCCGCGCCGGCCTCGGCCGCGCCGATCGCCTGCTCGGCGATGGCCGCGGGCGTGACGGGCAGATGCGGCGACATCGACGGGGTGTGAATCGAGCCGGTGATGGCGCAGGAGATGATGATCTTCGACATCGGATCAGGCGGCCTCGGCCAGCGCTGCGCGCACCTTCGGCGCAAAGCGTTCAAGCGCGCGCGACAGCTTGTCGAGGATTTCGGCCACATGCTCGCGGGTCGCAATCATCGGCGGGCAGACCATGAAATGATCGCCCGTGCGCCCGCCCCGCGTCCGGCGCGAGTAGATGATCAGCCCCTCCTGATAGGCCAGCTCGACCAGTTCCAGATGCGCATTGAGACCGGCGGGCAGGGGGTGCATCGTCGTCCGGTCGGCGACCAGCTCGAATGCCAGCAGCAGCCCCTTGCCGCGCACGTCGCCGATGAAATCGTGACGCGCCATAAGCTCCATGAGCCCCGCCTTCAGCGCCGCGCCCTTGTCCGCGGCGTTCGCCACCAGGCGCTCGGCCTCGATGACCTCGATGACGGCCAGGCCCGCCGCGCAGGCCAGCGGGTTGCCGGCATAGGTGAAGCCATGCAGAAAGCCCCCCGCCGCCTGCACGGGCGCGACGATCCGGTCATGGGCGACCATCGCGCCCAGCGGCGCGTAGCCCGCGCCGTAGCCCTTGGAGAGTGCCAGGATATCGGGCGCAACGCCCCAATGCTCGGCCCCCAGGAAACGCCCCGTGCGCCCGCCGCCGGTCATCACCTCGTCATGGATCAGAAGGATGCGGTGGCGCGTGCAGACCTCGCGCACCGCCTCCATGTAGCCCGCGGGCGGGACCAGCGCGCCGGTCGCCGCGCCGCCGATGGGCTCGACGAGGAAGGCGAGAACCGTTTCGGGGTCTTCGGCGAGGATGCGCTCTTCCAGCATCGCGGCGTAATGCGCGCCGGTCGCCGGCTCGTCCGGGTCCAGCCCGTCAAGGTAGGCGCGCGGCGCGGGCACCTTGGGCATCGCCTGCATCATCGGCGCGAAAGGCTCGGTCAGCGGGTCGTAGCCAGTCACGGCGAGCGCCCCCAGCGTGCAGCCGTGATAGGACGGAAAGCGCGAGATCACCTTCCAGCGCCCCTGTTGCCCGGTGACCACGGCCCATTGGCGCGCCAGCTTCAGGGCGCTTTCGACCGCTTCGGAGCCGCCGGAGACGAAGAAGACCTTGTCCAGCCCCTCGGGGGCGAGCGCGGCGGTCTTCGACGCCAGTGCCTCGGAGGCTTCGGTCTGGAAATGCAGCCGGTAGCCGAAGGTGAACTTCTCGATCTGCCGGCGCAGCGCCTCCTGCACATGCGGGTGCGAATGGCCGATATTCGACACCATCGCGCCCGAGGATCCATCGAGATAACGCTTGCCGTCGACGTCCCACATGTAGACCCCATGCGCGCCGGCCAGTTGCGGCCGTGGCGCGGTGGACAGATAGAAGAGATGGCTTTCAGGCGGCATCGCGTCCCCCTTCGGCGGGCAGGGCGGCGCAGTCCCTCGCGCGCAGGCGGAGCGAAACGGTCGTGCCTTCGGCAAACGGGCTTTCGTCGATCATGTTGACCGCCTGCAACTGCCGTTCGCCAAGGCGCAGGAAATAGCGCGCGGCCTGACCCTGGTAATCGACCGCCTCGACCACGGCGGGCACGGCGATCCGCGCGTCGGGCGGCGCGTCCGCGGGCAAAAGCTGCAACCGCTCGGCCCGGATCACGACCCGCGCCTTGCCTGCGCCGGCGAGGCGCGGCGCCTTCTCGCGCGGGATCGCAAGGCGGCCGAACCCTTCCACGTCCAGGCCGAGTTCGTCGCCTTCGATGCCCAGGGCCTCGGCCGGCAGGATGTTCGCCGCGCCCAGAAAGCGGGCGACAAACTCGGTGGTCGGCGTGTTGTAGACCTCCTCGGGGCGGCCCATTTGTTCGACATGGCCATCGGACATGACGATGATACGGTCCGACATGGCGAGCGCCTCGGACTGGTCGTGGGTGACGAAGATCGACGTCACGCCAATGCGTTTCTGGATGTTCTTCAGCTCGACCCGCATGTTTTCGCGCAGGTTCGCGTCGAGCGCCGACAGGGGCTCGTCGAGCAGCAGCACGTCGGGCTCGATTACCACGGCGCGGGCCAGCGCGATGCGCTGCTGCTGGCCGCCCGACAGTTCCGCCGGGTAGCGGTGCGCCAGATGCGGCAGCTGCACCAGTTCCAGCGCCTGCGCGACGCGCTTCTTCGCCTCGGCGCGCGGCACGTTGCGGTATCTCAGTCCGAAGCCCACGTTGTCGGCCACGGTCTTGTGCGGGAAAAGCGCGTAGTTCTGGAAAACAAGCCCCAGATTGCGGCGGTGGATCGGCACGTCGTTGATCCGCCGCCCCTTGATCGAGATGTCGCCCTCGGTCGGGTCCAGCAGCCCCGCGATCATCCGCAGCGTCGTCGTCTTGCCGCAGCCCGATGGGCCCAGCAGCGTCACGAAACTGCCCTGCGGGATTTCCAGCGACATGCGATGCACGGCGGTGAACGCGCCGAACCGCTTGACCACATCCTTGAGCGTCACATCGCTCACCGCATCCCTCCACGCATCCGCGTGCCCCTTTATCTTGCATCAACCAAGCTGGGGATGCGGGGGCGGCAAAGCCCCCGCGCCCTCTCGCTTCAGAAACCCCGCTGCACGCGGCTCCAGGTTTCGGACCACTCGGCCTCGTTGCTGTTCCAGTATTCAGGAACGGCAAAGGTCAGCCCTTCCAGCGTGCCGGTTTCGTCGAAGGCCGGCAACTCGGGGATCCTGTCGCCCAGATCCACCTTGGTCGGATCGAGCGCGGGCGGATAGTTCTGCGCCTCGGCCACGGCGATCGAGGTTTCGGGCTCCAGCATGAAGTTGAGAAGTTCCTCGCAGGCCTCGACGGGCGAGCCCGCGATGACGAAGAGGCACTCTTCCCAACCGTAGCCGTTGGGCGGGTCGTAGTAGCCGATGTCGTGGCCCTGTTCCTGAAGCGCCGCGATCCGGCCGGACCAGCCCTCGGTGACGTAGATCTCTTCCTCGGCCAGCAGGCTCATCAGTTCCGCGCCCGAGCCCCAGTATTTCAGCGCCAGGTCCCGGTGCTCGCGGATGGCGTCCCAGACGGCTTCCATGTCCTCGATGTTGTTGGGGTCCTGGTCGGTTTGCAGCGCGCCGTACCAGATGCGCGTGCGCCATTCGCCCCAACCGCCAATCCGGCCCTCGTATTCCGGGTCGATCAGGATGCGCGCGCCTTTCTCGCGCATCTCTTCGTCCGAGATATGCGCCCGGTTATAGGCCAGTCCCGTGGTGCCGTAATTGTAGGGCACGGCGCTGAGCGCGTCGGGGGTGATGTCCCAGTAGACATCGGTCAGCCGGGGCATGACGTATTCCATGTTCGGAATGTTGTCGAGGTTGAGCTCTGTCGTCAGCCCGAAGTTGTGGTAGCGCGCATAGTCGAAGGCGCCCGAAAGATGCGCGATATTGAATTCGCCGGGCGACGAGGCGCGCACCTGGGCGAGGTATTCGTCTGCGCCCGAGAAGGTGCCGTCGACGACGCGGATGCCGGTGGCCTCGGTATAGGGATCGAAGGCGTGGCGGCGAAACGCTTCGGACACGACGCCGCCCCAGCCGTCGAAGCGGATCTGGCTCACGTCCTGCGCGCGGGCCATGCGGGCGAAGGGGGTTTGCAGCCCGTAGGCGGCGCCGGCTGCGCCAATCAGCCCGAGGAAGCGGCGGCGGTCCAGATCGCCATTGCGGTAGCGCTCCAGCAAGCGGCGGTAGCGGGTAGAGTTGTCCATCTGATATCTCCTAGTCGGGTTTCGGGGTTGTTCTCGCGCGGTTCTCAGCCGCCGCGCTTCATGGCGAGCTTTCGGGCCAAGGCCGCGCCCAGAAGCGGCAGGCCCACGGTCATCACGATCATCACCGTGCCGAGCGCGTTGATCTCGGGCGAGATCGAATGGCGCAGCATGGCGAAGATCTGGGTCGGCACGGTCTCCACCCCGCCGGGCTTCCAGAAAAGCGTGCCGGTGATGTTGTCGAAGGAAATGGTGAAGGCGAAAAGCGCGCCGGCGGCGACGGCGGGCATGAGGAGCGGCAGCGTGACCGATAAGAAGGTCTGCACCGGCGAGGCACCCAGGCTCAGCGCCGCCTCCTCGATGTCGCGGCGGATGCCGACGAGGCGCGCCTGCACGACGAGGAAGACGAAGGGCAGGGTGAAGATCACATGGCCGGCCAGCAGCATCGGCATGCTTTTCCCGATGCCGGCGAAATTGAGGAAGAGAAGCAGTGCCACGGCCAGCACCACCTCGGGTACCAGCAGGGGCGCGATCAGGACGGTGGCGACGAGGTTGCGCCCGCGGATCGAGTAGCGCACGAGCGCGAGCGCAGCGAGTACGCCCAAGGTCGTCGAGATCACCGCCGTCAGCCCGCCGAGAATTAACGAGGTGCGGAAGGCGCGCATGACCGCCTCGTTCTGCCAGAGCGTGGCGAACCAGCGGAAGGAAAAGCCGGTCATCGGGAAGGCGCCGAACTGGCTGGCGTTGAAACTCAGCAGCACCACCACCGCCACCGGCAGGAACATGAACAGATAGACGCAGACCGCGTAGATCCGGATCGCCTGCCAGCCCGCACCCCTCATCAGCCGATCCCCCGCGTCAGTTGCGCAAGCCCCAGGAAGCGGTTGTAGAGCAGCACCAGCGCACCCAGCACGATCAGCAGCAGGAGCGACAGCGCCGAGCCGAGCGGCCAGTTGAGCTGCGTGATGATCGCCTCATAGACCAGGTTCGCGAACATCGCGTCGCGCGGCCCGCCGAGGATCAGGGGCGTGATGTAGGACGACCCACCAAGGACGAAGACCAGCAGCCCCCCCGCCGCCAGGCCAGGCAGCGACAGCGGCAGCGTCACCTGCAGGAAGGCCTGCCAGCGCGTCGCGCCGAGCGAGTTCGCCGCATCCTCGAGGTTGGTGTCGATCCCGTCGAGGCTGACATAGATGTTGAGCACCATGAAGGGCAGCAGGAAATGCACGAGGCCCAGGATCACGGTCGCCTCGTTGTAGAGCATGCGGATCGGCTCGGAGATGATGCCCAACGTCATCAGCGCCGTGTTCAGCGCGCCCGAGGAGCCGAGGATATTGATCCAGCTCATCGTGCGGATGATGTAGCTGATCCAGAAGGGAAGCATCAGGAGCAGCAGCAGGAGCAGCTTGTTGCCCCGCGAACGGGCAATGAAATAGGCCGCCGGGTAGCCCAGTAACGCGCAGATAACGGTCGTGATCGCCGCGATCTTCAGCGTGTTGAGCAGGATGTAGCGATAGAACGGATCGGTCAGCGCCCGCTGCCAGTTGTCCAGATGGAAGCCGACAATGTCGGGGCCGACCGCGCTACGCAACCAGAAGGAATAGACGACGATGAAGAAAAGCGGCACCAGCAGAAGCAGCGTCACCGCGCCGAGCGCCGGCGTCAGCAGGATCCAGGGCTGTCGTGCTTCGCGTGCCTCGATGCTCACCTGAAATGTTCCGTCCGGTTGACTCCGACAAAGATTGACAGAGCCCGGTGCATTGCGCCAGTAGATAATTGGTATAGTCATTATAGATTGGATCAATGAAGGCCCCCGTACCCCCGGACGCCGAACGCCTCTCCCGCGAGCTGGACTGGAACCTGCTGCGCACCTTCCTGGTGCTGGCCGACGCCGGGTCGGTTACCCGTGCGGCCGAACAGCTGGGCCTGCAGCAACCTTCCGTCTCGAGCGCGCTGAAGCGGCTCGAGGAGCGTCTGGGCAAACGGCTGATCGACCGGGGGCCGGGGAGGTTCGAGTTGACCGAGGCCGGGCGCCTTCTTCGGGACGAGGCGGTCGACATCAACGGCGCGATCCTGCGCATTGGCACCATCCTGCGCGATGTTGAAGAAGAAGTGCGCGGCCATGTCAGCATCGCCATAGCCAGTCATGTTGTCTGCCCGCTGCTTGACGACACGTTGGGCGCGTTCCATCGCGCCCATCCGCGTGCCACCTACTCGATCGCCGTCACGGCGAGCCGCATCGCGGTCGAGGACGTTCTGGCGCGACGTGTCTCGTTCGCGATCTGCCTGCTGCGTGCCCATGATCCGAAGCTGGAAACGCGGCGCATGTTCCGCGAGTTCTTCGGCCTTTTCTGCGGGCCGTCCCATCCTTTCTTCGGTTGCAAGGGGGTGCGGCTATCCGATCTGGCCGGCCAGCCCTCGGTCAGTTTCGTCACCGACCAAATGACCGATGCGCTGCGGCCGGTGACCCTCATGCGTGGCGCGGCGGGGCTTGATGACCGTGTCGTGGGCACCTCGGCGCATCTTGAGGAAGTACGGCGCATGATCATTGCCGGGCTCGGGATCGGCCCGCTGCCCATCCATGTGGTGCGCGAGGATGTCGAGCGTGGGCGCCTCTGGCGCCTGCCCCCCTATGACGACCCGCCGCCCATAGACGTGCATCTGGTCTGGAACCCGCGGGCGCGCGTGAACCGCGCCGAGCGATTTCTGCGCGAGGCTCTTGTCGCCCGGATCGAGGCGGCACCGATCGAAGAACGCACCTATTTCTAGCGAGCGGCCAGTCCGGTACGCGCGGAACCGAGGCCGGCGGCGCGGGTTGACTGGATGAAGTCGGCCGCGTTGCACCGCAGCGTGACCACTGAATTCCTGCACGACGGTCGAAAGTTGCAGTCGGGACTAACGGAAAGGTCGAACCATGCGCACCAGAATAATCGTCGCCATCATCGCCGCCGCCGTGCTCGTTTTCGGCGTCGTCGTCTGGCTGAATCAGCAGGCCGAGCAGGCGCAGGTCGCGGAAGACCGCGACGAACGCGCCGCCGAGATCGCCCGCGAGGAAGCCGAGGCCGAGGAGGAAGAGGTGGAACCGGTCGAAAACGACGTGCCGACCGAAGACGAAGTGCCCACGGTACCGGACCTCTCGCCCCCCGATGACGACGACGGCGCTGCAATCGACGAAGGCGATGCCAACGCCGCCGAGACTGGCAATCCAGACGATGCGGCAGGGGCTATTGGCGAACCTGACGGTGCAGCCTCAGGAGAGGGCACTGCCACCGGGACGCAAACCGAAACCCAGGACACGACTGGCGAGACGCAAACGGAAACCCAAGACGCAGGTGCCGCAACGCAAACCGACGCCCAACACGTTGTCGATGCCGAAACTCTGCTGACTCCGGAGGCCTTCAACCGCGATGCGATCATCGAGTTGATCGACGCTGCGGAGCATCTGACCGAGGAGGAGCGCGAGACGCTTCGCGATCTTGTTGAAGCCGCCGATGAAGAACCGGCGATGGTCGAAAACGCGATCCAGTCCGTTCGCAACGCGCTCGACCTGCCGCCGCTGCAATAAGCTCCGGGCATCGCCGCGACATGCAGCGCGCGCTCATCTCTGCCTGTAGCGTGCGGTCCAATGATTGGGATACCCGGTCAGGTCCTTGCCGAGGGTTCGCGCGCGGGTCCGTTCATGGTTGAGCACTCGTAGATGCGACCACAAGGAGGGGGCATGGTCGATCAGATCTGGCTCTGGACGGGTTGGGCGTTGGGCCTGGACGCGCCCGAACTCGCGCTTGGCCACATGCTGGTGCGCGCAGTTGTCGTTTTCATCTTCGCCATCGTGATCGTAAGGGTGGGGAAGAAGCGATTCATCAGCGAGAACACGGCCTTCGACGTGATCCTTGGTGTCATGCTCGGGTCGATCCTCAGCCGCGCGATCACCGGGCAATCGCCCTTTTTCCCGACGCTGGGCGCGTCTGTGTTACTCGTCGCCCTTCACTGGTTTTTTGCGCGCATTGCCGTTCGGTGGGACGATTTTGGCACTCTGATCAAGGGAAACACGCGTGTCTTGATACGCGACGGTACGGTAGATTGGGAGGCTATGCGGCGCAGCAATCTGAGCCGTAACGATCTGCTGGAAGCGCTACGCCTGCAAGCGAACCTTCTGACTTGGGATCAGGTGAAGGAGGCTCGTCTGGAACGCAATGGCGAGATCAGCATCATCAAGGCCGATCCCTAGATGCACGCCTCTCGACTGAAGTCGGGCGACTGACGTGAGCCAGACCGCTGACTTGGCGCGGTGGCTCTCAGAGATCGAGCGTGTCTGCCATTTCATCCACAAGCGTCCTGTGAAACGCCGCGATGCGCTCGTCGGGTTGTTGCGCGGTGAGCCGGGGCAGCAGCGGGTCCTCGGCGTATATGGCGGACCCGGAGAGGCGCTCCAGCACCGCATGACCGCAGAACGGCACGTGCGCCTCGGAGTAGCCGCCTTCGTGGACGAGCACGAGCCGGCCGGCGCAAAGCTCAGTGGCAGCCTCCAGTGCCATGGTGGTCATCTCGGCGAAGGTCACCGAAGTCGCCAACATGCGGCCAAGCGGGTCGACCCCGGATGCGTCGTAGCCACACGCGACGATGATGAGGTCCGGACGGAAGGACCCGAGTGCCGGCAGAACGATCCTGTGGAACGCGTGCATGTAGACGTCATGGCCGCCCCCCGGCGCCAGCGGCAGGTTGATGTTGCGGCCGGCGCCTGCGCCGGTGCCGCGATCCTTGAAGCCGCCGGTCCTCCACGGATAGTTGCGGTCCTGGTGGAGGGATAGGGTCAGCACGTCGGGCCGGTCGTAGAAGATAGCCTCGGTGCCATTGCCGTGATGCACGTCCCAATCGAGCACGGCGACCCGCTCCACGGCCTTCGCCGCAAACGCCGCTTCGACAGCGATCGCGATGTTTGCAAGCAGGCAGAACCCCATCGGCCGGTCCCGGGTGCAGTGATGCCCTGGCGGCCGCGACAGGGCATAGGCGTTGCTCTGCCGGCCCTCGAGTACCGCCATCACCGCGGCCTTGGCCAGCCCCGCTGACAGCGCGGCGATGTCGAATCCGCCTGGGCCGAAGGGGGTGCGTTCTCCGAGCTCCCCGCCGCCGGTGTTGCTCAGATCGCGAAAGCGCTCGAGGTAGTGCGCCGGGTGCACACGGCGCAGGTCCTCATCGGTCGCCGCCGGCGCCGATCCGATATCGAGTTCGCGAACAAGACCTGTCACCTCGAGGAGGTTCTTCAGGCGCCGCTTGGTTTCCGGGTTTTCCGGCAGCCCCCCTGCGGCGAGCGGCTGGACGAGGCCGCCGACCGGAGACAAGAAGGCGTAGTTGCCGCCCGAGTGCCAGAAACACCGCTCGTCCCACCAGAACCCCGTAGCCATGCTCCATCCCCCGCCGCACCGTGATTTGCGGCCGGCTTCGCTAGCCCCCTCCGGGGCGACGAGCGGCCGTCCATGAAGGTTCAAGCTTGGCGCAAACGCGGCACGAGGTCCACCCGCAGCACCTGCGCCATCTGTCGTGATGCATCGCGACCGGGTCGGTTAGCGTCGGGGCATTCGAGATCTTTCCTGACCTGGAACCGAAGGCCCGCCGCGGGACGCGCATTGCCTCAGTTCTTGAACGCGTCGGGCTCGAAGCCGATGCGGCGGGCGCTTCCGTACGAATTCTCCGGTGGCCAGCGCCAGCATATCGGCATTGCCCGCGCGCTGGCGATGACGCCCTCGGTGATCAGCCGTGCCTTCAAGAAGGCCACCGGCACATCGCCCGCCCACTGGCGTGATCAAGTTCGTGGCGTTGAGTAAGCCTTCATCAGAAGTGCCACGATTGCAGCGCGGTGTGCCGGACACCCAGTCACCCGCAGGGTGAAAGGTGATCGAATAGGCAATATGCGTTTACATTCCGCCTTGCGCCCTCGCGAACTCACCGAGAAGAAGCAACTCGGACAGGTTGGGAACAGCACGAAAGACAGCGTATCCTGCACAGAGCAACGCCATCGGGTCAGTGCGGTGAACCTGAAGCCTGCGGGTCGTCGCAGGGAAGCGTGCGCCAGCCGATGTCCGAAGCTTGATACTTCACCGCCGTTTCGAAAACGAAGCGACCCTTCACGGCCACCATACGGCTTGCCGCGATCTCCTTGCCCGCGCAATCGAGGATGGCGAAGTCATTCGCCTCACCGCGGAGACGGTGCGAAAGTCCCGTGCCGCAGTGAAGTTGCAGCGTCATGCTGTCGCCTTCGCGGCGGACGAAGGGTTCAAAGCGCCAACGGTGCAGATGGCCCGACAGGATGACATGGGGCCCCCTCTCACCCCAGTGTTCGAGGGCGCGCGTGGCGCCGAGCATGAGCTGTTTTCTCACGGGCGATGCGTGGTGGAACGGATGGTGCGCAAGGACAATGGGCAGACGTCCGCCGGCTCGCCCGATCTCGTCGCCGATCCGGCGAATGGCACTCTCCGAGATGCGGCCCCTCTGGTGGGCGAGCGGATCGGTCGTGTCGAGGCCAAGAACGATGGCGTCGGGTAGTTCCACCCTTGGCTCAAGATCCGGCGAGATCCAGCGGCGATAACCTCGATATGGATCGAAGGCCCTGAGGATAAGATTGTAGAGCGGTATGTCGTGATTGCCCGGCACGCCGATCCAGGGAAGGCCGAGCCCATCCATAAACCGGCGTGCCTTGGAGAACTGAGAGGCGCGCGCACGCTGGGTGAAATCTCCGCCCATGAGAACGAGGTCGGGTTCGGCCTCGCGGATCGCGCGGGTGAGAGGCGCCAGGAGTTCGGGATCGTCCCGTCCGAAATGCAGATCGCTGATAAGGACCAAACGGGTCAAGGCAGGGTGTCCCTCGGTTTCGCTGAGTCCGGCACCCGCAACTCGATGGCGCCCTCCAACAGGCGGAAGGTAAAAGGAGGGGTCATGCGCTCCCGTTCTCCGTCGCGGGCCACGAGAGCGCTGGATCGATGCGTTTCGACAACCACGTTCTTTCCGGTCAGGAGCGTGAAATCGCGGCCCTCCCTGACCCCGCGCAGCGCGATCAGGAGCGCTTTTCCGATCAAGCGAAAACGCCCGCAGTTGGGTGCCAGCAGCACGGCGAACTCGCCGCTGCGGATCGCGTCGGCACCCTCGATCCCGAATTCGTCAAGCTGATAGGCACTGGTCGCGACAAAAATCATCGGCGACTTGTCGCGGCGGACTTCGCCGTCGATGGTGATCCGCATGGTGAGAGGGCGGTGCACCGTCGCCATCGTGGCGAGGACCGACCAGTAGGCAGCCAGGCGCGAGCGCCCCCACTTTCGGTAGATCCCCTCACGCCGGGCAAGGATCGAGGCGTAAAGACCGAGGCTGGCGTTGTTGAGAAAGACCGCGCCGTTGACCGAGCCAAGGTTGATTGGGCGCGAGGTGCCGAAACAGACCGCATCGACCGCCTCCTCGACCGATTGCGGAATACCGAAGCCACGCGCGAAAAAGTTGAAGGTCCCAAGCGGGATAACCCCGAGTTCGACTCCGGTTCCGACGAGCGTCCCAGCTGTGCCGCAAATTGTGCCGTCGCCTCCGGCGGCGACCACGCACTTCGCCCCGGAGGCGATCGCCTTGGAGACAGCGTCGGCGATGTTGTCGCCGGCGCGAAGTGGTCGAATACGCGCCGCGCAACCGCGCTCGTTGAAGAGCTTCTCGATCGCTTCTGGCGACGCGCCGTGGTCGCCGTCTCCGGAGTCCGCGTTCAAGATGACGGCAAAGTCCGGTCCCAATCTGCCCTTGGGATTCGCCATTTCATCTCCCGCATTTGCTTGACGCCAGTC
This sequence comes from Paracoccaceae bacterium, assembly GCA_007134405.1. GTDB lineage: Bacteria > Pseudomonadota > Alphaproteobacteria > Rhodobacterales > Rhodobacteraceae > Pararhodobacter. The sequence continues at coordinate 8,912 of SLKW01000153.1, read as the reverse complement.
AACGAACCAGCACGCAACTTGTTCCCCGCAGAACCGGCCGTTTAGTCTCGGCCGCGCGCTACTTCCGGCTTGAGGCTGTATCTGACCGGAGCCCGATGCTCCTTGGTCGATGAACCCATGAAATCCTGCCTCCGCAATGTGTTCCGCAATATGTTCCGTTCATAGTCCGCGCCGTATCAACCGGTGCCGATGATCTGGCACGAAGCGCGGGCGCCGTATTGCAACTCACGCGCGCATGTACCGGTTCCAATGGAACACTACGACGCCGCCACCCGGGAACTCGTCTCCGAGCAAAGCCGCGGCGAGATCGAGCTCTTCGGTTGTGACTTCCTGGGCGAGGCGACAGCGCGGGGGCCGATCCTGAAGCCCCCGGGCACCGTTTCCGCCCGCCGCTTGCGAAACTGCCGGAGCGCTATCGCATGTCCGGCAGGAAATTCACGATCCCTGGCTGCATCATCAAGATCACGAAGGCCAGGATCTGGATCAGGACGAAGGGTACGACGCCCCTGTAGATCTCCCAGGTGGGAACCTCTTTCGGTGTCACGCCGCGCAGATAGAAGAGCGCGAAGCCGAAGGGTGGCGTCAGATACGAGGTCTGAAGGTTGATCGCGATCAGGATGCCGAACCAGAGCATGTCGACTCCCAGCGCATGTGCCGCGGGCAGAAGGATCGGCACCACGATGAACACGATCTCGAAGAAGTCGATGAAGAACCCCATGATGAAGATCAGCACCATGGAGAAGATGACGAAGCCCATCGCCCCGCCGGGCAGGCCGGTGAGGATGTCGCGCACGATCCAGTCGCCGTCGAGACCGCGGAAGACAAGCGCGAATGCGCTCGCCGCGACGAGGATGAGCATCACCATGCTGGTCAGCCGCGCCGTCTGGTCCATGCTTTCGCGCAGGACCTTGAGCGACAGCCGCCTGTTGGCCGCCGCCAGCAGCAGCGCCCCGAGCGCCCCGATCGAGCCCGCCTCGGTCGGCGTCGCGATCCCCGCGAAGATCGACCCCAGCACGGCCAGGATCAGCACCAGCGGCGGGATCATCACCCGCAGAACGCGCAACGCCATCGCCCAGCCTTGCACATGGCCCAGTTCCTCGCGCGGCAGCGCCGGGGCCAGTTCCGGCCGCCACCAGGCAATCACCGCAACGTAGACCATGTACATCACCGCCAGCATCATCCCCGGCAGCAGCGCGGCCATGAAAAGCTGCCCCACTGAGATGCCCAGCTGGTCGCCAAGGACGATCAGGATGATGCTGGGCGGTACGATCTGCCCCAGCGTCCCGGCGGTCGCGATCACCCCGGTGGACAGGCTCTGGCTGTAGCCGTAGCGCAGCATCACCGGCAACGAAATGAGGCCCATCGCCACCACCGTCGCGCCCACAACCCCGGTGGTCGCCGCTAGCAGCGTCCCCACGGCGATCACCGCGATCGCAAGTCCGCCGCGCATGGTCCCGAAGAGAAGCCCGGCCGTGTGCAGGAGGTCCTCGGCCAGCCGCGCGCGTTCCAGAACCATGCCCATGAAGATGAAGAACGGCACCGCCAGCAAGGTGAAGTTCTGCATGACGCCGTAGACCCGCAGCGGCAATGCCTGCAGGAACACCCACGAGAATTCGCCCACCATGACACCGATGGCGGCGAAGATCAGCGTGACCCCGGCCAGCGAGAAGGCAACCGGATAACCCGTGAAAATGAGCGCCATGACAGCGCCGAACATCGCGAGGCCGAGCCAGCCTTCCACCATTTCAGATCTCCACCTTGCCGGCCTCGGTTTCGGTATCCCGGTGCTGCGGCAGGATGCCGGCCAGGACGGCGGCGGCCTTGATCGCCTGACTTACTCCCTGCAGCGCAAGCAGAACGAAGGCGATCGGTATCGCAAGCTTGATCGGCCAGCGCGGCAGGCCGCCGGGATCGGGCGAGCGTTCCAGGATGGCGATCGACTGGGTGACGAAGTTGCGCGACATGTAGATGATCAGGATGCAGAACGGGATCAGGAAGACGAGTGTGCCGATCAGGTCGATGATCGCCTGGGTGCGGGGACTCGCGCGTGAAAACAGGATGTCGACGCGCACATGCGCATCCCGGTTCAGCGCGTAAGCAGCCATGAACAGGAACACGATCGAGAACAGGTACCACTGCGTCTCGAGCAGCATGTTGTGGGTAAGGTTCATGCCGAAATAGCGGCCCGAATAGCGCGCGATCGAATTGTAGGCACCGACCAGCACCATAGCGAGGACAAGCCAGTAGACCGCGCGGCCGATCACGCCATTGATGGCGTCGATCAGGCGCGCGAGCTTGAGAAGTGCGTGCATCGTGTCTCCGGGCCGGGCGCGGCGCCTCCCGGCTTTCGGGGCCCGCTGCTCTCAGGCCCGGCTTTCAGGGTGCAGGCGCGGCGCATGGGGGCGCCGCGCCCATCTTGTCAGCTGTCGCGGTAGTTGAAGCTGGAATAGCTGTGCGCCATCGTGCGGAAGCTTTCGCGGAAGCGTTGCTGGTAGTCGCGGTAGTGGCTCCAGATGCGGTTCCAGTCCTCGTAATCGGCCGCGTATTCCTCGAACAGTTCCTCGGCGATGCGCTCGGCCTCCTCCAGCACGTCGGTGGGGAATTCGCGCAGTTCCACGCCCTGCTCGCGCAGCCGCTCCAGCGCCTTGGTGTTCTCGTAGTCGTACATCGCCATATGGAGCAGGTTCACCTCGCGCGCGGCGGTCTCGAAGGCCGAGCGGTACTGGTCGGGCAGCGCCTGCCAATGGTCGAGGTTCACGTAGACCGACAGCGGCGTTCCCGGTTCCCACCAGGAGGGATAGTAGTAGTAGGGCGCAACCTCGTGCAGGCCGAGTTGCTCGTCGTCATAGGGACCAACCCATTCCGCGGCATCCACCACGCCGCGTTCGAGCGCCGAGAAGATCTCGGCCCCGGCAATGACCTGCGTCGAGGCGCCCATGCGGCTGAGGATCTCGCCGCCCAGACCGCCGATGCGGATGCGCAGACCCTGGATGTCGTCGAGGCTGTTGATCTCCTCGCGGAAGAATCCGCCCATCTGGTAGTCGCAATTACCCGCCGGCCAGCCGATCACGTTGAAACGCTCGTATAGCTCGTGCAGCAGTTCCTTGCCGCCGGCGTTGAAGAACCAGGCATAGTGCTGGCGGCTGTTCATCCCCATCGGGATACCACCGTCGAGCGCGAAGGCCGGGTTCTTGCCGATCCAGTAGGGCCCCCAGCCATGTCCGCATTCGGCGATGCCCTGCTGCACCGCGTCCAGCGTCTCCAGCGCCGGCACCAGTTCGCCGCCCTGGTAGACCTGGATGTCGAAATTGCCGTCGGTCAGTTCGCGGATACGGTCGGCCATGATGCGCGGCGCCTGGATCAGAAGTGGACCGGCGGGCCACGGCGTGGCCATGCGCCAGCGCACGCGCTCCTGCGCGACGGCCATCGATCCGGCGCTCGCTCCCACGGCCACCGCGCCCATGCCAAGCGCGCCCTTACCCAGAATATCGCGACGTTTCATCGTTTCTATCCCCCTGTCAGAACTATTTCCTGAAGCTATCCTTGCAGCGCCGACGATAGGGGTCAAGCGCTGGGGGCGGAGTTTCGTTGGCGTCCAGAAGTCCCGCCGTCATAAGCCAGCCGGGCGACGCGCCGCGCATTCTGCATCCGACGTCCTTGAAAAACGCTATGCACCGGCGCGATTGAAATCGATTCCCGACGCCTTCAATCACTCAAGAACGCCGGCTTTTTCATGGTCTCAGGGATCCGAGCGCCCAATCGGTGCAGTATGGTCGGTGCCAAGGAGAGCTGGTCGAGAACCGTACCCGGGGCAGGGCCTTTCGCTGGTCCAAAGTAGTAGAGCGCGAAATCGCGCTGGTCCTCGCCCGAGCCGCCATGGTGTCCGCGCTGTGACTGGCCGTGATCGGCAGTGACGATCACTTCGTACCCCATCGCGCGCCAGCGTGGCAGGAACCCGGCTAGCATCGCATCCATGAGCGCGCAGGCATGGTCCATTGCGGCGCAGTCATGGCCAAAGCGATGGCCCATCGAATCCAGCGTACAGGTATGCAGCAATCCGTAAGTCAGATCGTGGCGCTTGCAAAGCATGCTGAGGGTGGCGAACAGATCAGCATCACAGGGGGTTGCCTGGTTCCTGTCGTCATAGCCCGTCATCGTGTGAAACCGGCCGTGGTTGATGCTGTTGCTCTCCGGCTCGTCATATTCGATGTCGCGCAGCCAGTCGAAGGGTGCACGGTTGAAAAGCTCGGACCACCAGGAATGGGTCACCGCGCCGGTCACGCCGCCGGCCAGGCGCACCTGAGAGAACACATCCGGCTGCACCACGCGGTGGATCATCCCGTTTGACAGCACCCCATGCACCTGCGGCGGCTCGCCGGTATGGATCGAGGCATAGCACGGCCCCGACATCGACGGCAGCACCGCGCGCATCCGCCAGACCTGCGCCTCGCCCGCCGCGACCCAGCCCTCCAGACAGCCGAAATAGCGCCGCCAGTTTGCCCAAGGCACGCCATCGAGAATGATCAGGAGAAGTTTCCTGCCGGTGCTTTCGGCGATTATTGTGTCCTGCATGGCGCTGCGTCCGTCTGCGGTTGGCTTCGGATCGCGCTATCTGCAAGGGAACGAGTGCAAATGTCCAGCGTCAGGCGTCGTGGCGGCAACTTTCACGGCGCTAGGTAGCAGTTGCTGAGCGCCGCCGCATAGACATGCATTCGTTCTTGGTAACGTCGCCCATGGCATCGCGGACACCGAGCCTATTATTGCCTCCGGTTCTAGATCCAATACGAGCGCCCGATCAGACACAAATGTAAACGAGAAGCAGGTCAAGTCCGGAAACTGCCGGAAAATTCGGTGGTGAGGCGAGCCTGCTGGGAAGCTGACTTGGCGGTGTCGGCGGCGGTGCATTCGGCATCGAGGTCCTCAGGGCGCTCGCCCCAGGTGTTGGGTATGATCCTGAGGCGACGGCGCTGTTCGACGACCAGGCATTCGAGGCGATTGTTGGTCCTGAATGCACGGCGGTGGGTGACGGGTATGCGCAGCTGGGCGATGCTGGCTTCGGAGTCGTCTCGAAAGCAGGCGCCGGCGGAGTGTAACTCCTTACCGTAGTCAACGATGACGCCCTTAGCCAAGTCGCGGGCCTCAACGCGGCTCGGAGTCTGGTAGACGGCCTGGATGCGAGCCTTGACCTCGGGCCACATGTCCTCGGGCACCTCGGCGGCGAGGTTACGCATCCGGTGGTGAGGGCGCGCTCGCGATCCGCCCGAGAGAGCGGCCGAACGGCAGCGCTCGCGGTCGAGCGCGGAACGCAGATCTCGATCGCTTAGACGATCTCGTGCTCGCTCAGATCGCGTGTGGCGAAGGCCTGGTAGTCCCGCCAGCGCTGCTCGCCCAGTTCGGACACAGCGGTGCGCGACAGTAGCAGTCGGCCGTCGTCGCGGCGCGGAAGGCATCCCGCCCCAGCGCGTCCCTCGCCGCTTCGCGGATCAGACGCGTGGCAGGCTTCCCCAACCTCGAGCGCGGTCTTTGCCACTCCGTAAGGGCGGAAAAGGCGCAATCCGCCCAGTGGTCTCATGAATGGGGCGTTCTGCCGCGCTCGTTTCGATGAAGGGCCTCGGGAGCGCGGCGAGCTGCGACTTTCCTGATCACCCTTTCCATCGAGCCGCGAGCCCAGCCGCGAGTGCGCGATCATTCGCGTCCTCCGGCCCTGCCGCATGTGGCCGGAAACGAAGGCGGAAGGCGGCGAGGCGCAGGTGCGGGGCTATGCGTGGATAGCCTATCCGGTCCAGGGCCTCGGGAAGGTTCGATGCTTCACTTCCCGGCGTCCAGGGCCAGGCAGCCAGTCCCTCCAGAGCGAGGCGCCGCCAGTCGAAGCGCGGGCCGGGATCGTTTTTCCTTTCCGGCGCAAGGTCGGAATGTGCAATGACGCCCTCGGGTTTGATCTGCCAGCGCGCAAGGATGTCCGGCAACAGCGCCTCCAACGCACTCATTTGCGGGGCGGCAAAGGGGCTCTTGCCGTCGTTGTCGAGTTCAATCCCGATCGAGCGCGAGTTGACGTCGCCGCGCCCGGCCCATTCGCCGGCGCCGGCGTGCCAGGCGCGCGCCTCTTCCGAGACCAGGTGCCAGACCTGCCCATCGGCGCCGATCAGGTAATGCGCCGAAACCTGCGCTTCAGGCGCGCAAAGGCGCGCCAGCGCGGAGGCGGCATCCGGCATTTCGGTATAATGGAGCACCACCAACTCGGGCCGCAAACCGCCGCGGCGCGGCCCGTAATTGGGCGACGGATGGTGAATCATCCTCCGGCGCGCATGGCCCGGCGGAACGGCTCGGGATCCCACCAGCAGGCAAAGCCGTCACCATCGGGGTCGAGGTTGTTTCGATCGCGTTCGGGACCGCCTGCGGCCAGAAACGCTTCCTGCGCGGCATCCTGCGTGGGGAAGCGTGCGCAGTTGCGTTCCCATGTCTGCCAGCGCAGCGGATTCGAACGGCGATACCGCGGGGTGCCGACCCTGTGTGTAGTACTGAGCGCGTACTCCACGATGTTCGGCCCGCTGGCGGCGGGGGCGGCGGCAGTGCTGCGGGGGGGTGCGGCGGTCGGCTCGGCGGCGAATCCATTGCCGTCGATCGGGACGAAACCGGCGGTGGCGCCGCGCTCCTCCTGATCGTCCATTGTCCACTGCATCGGGGCCTGCATCGGTGCGCTGCTCGCAGCAGCCGCAGCCGAGGCGCCGGCGAAACCACCGGGTGGCGGAACGAACCGGTTCTGGTCGGCGATGTCGCTGCGGATCGGTACGGGCTCGACCGCTGCCGGAGGAGGGTTGACCCCACCACATCCGGCGAGAAAAAGCCCTGCCGCGGCAATTATCTTGAGATGGCGCATCTTGCGGTCCATTCCTGCTATAGTGACGAGTCTTACCACCAGCGTTCGGGCTTGGCCACGAAACCCGCAGCGCGTTCAAGAACATGTGCGACCTTCAAGAGCTCGGCCTCGCCCCAGGGCTGGCCGATGAGCTGCAACCCCAGCGGCAGTCCCTTCCGGTCGAGCCCCGCGGGCAGGGCGATCCCCGGCAACCCGGCCAGGTTCACCGGCACCGTGAACACGTCATTGAGATACATTTGGACAGGGTCGGCATCCGCCATTTCCCCCAGGCCAAAGGCGGAGGACGGCGTGGCGGGGGTCAGGATCGCGTCTATCCCATCGCCGAAGACCTGCTCGAAGTCGCGTTTGATCAGCGCTCGGACTCTGCGCGCGCGGTTGTAATAGGCGTCGTAGAAGCCTGCCGACAAAACGTAGGTGCCGATCATTACGCGTCGCTGCACCTCGGGGCCGAAGCCCTCTGCGCGCGTCTTTTCGTACATCTCGGTGATGCCGTCGCCCTGTGACAGTTTTGCCCGGTGCCCATAGCGCACGCCATCGTAGCGGGCGAGGTTCGATGACGCCTCGGCCGGTGCGATGACGTAATAAGCCGGTAGCGCGTACTTCGTGTGGGGAAGGGTGATGTCGACGATATCGGCGCCGGCGTCGCGCAGCATCTCTGCGCCCTGCGACCAGAGTGTCTCGATCTCCTCGGGCATGCCGTCCATGCGGTATTCCCGCGGGATGCCGATGCGCTTGCCGCGGATATCGCCGGTCAGCGCCGCCTCGAAATCCGGCACCGACAATTCGGCCGAGGTCGAGTCCTTGGCGTCATGCCCGCACATCGCCTGAAGCATGATCGCCGCATCCTGTACCGTGCGGGTCATCGGCCCGGCCTGGTCGAGTGACGAGGCGAAGGCGATGATGCCCCAGCGCGAACAACGGCCGTAAGTGGGCTTCACGCCGACGGTGCCGGTGAAGGCCGCGGGCTGCCGGATCGAGCCGCCGGTATCGGTTCCGGTCGCGCCGAGGCAGAGGTTCGCTGCCACCGCCGCGGCCGAGCCGCCCGAGGACCCGCCCGGCGTCAGCTTGCGGTCATCAATCTTCCAGGGGTTGACCACCGCGCCATAGCAAGCCGTTTCATTGGACGACCCCATGGCAAATTCGTCCATGTTCAGCTTGCCCAGCATCACCGCGCCTGCCTCGCGCAGCTGGGCCGAGACGGTCGATTCGTACTCCGGGCGGAATCCGTTCAGGATCCGGCTCGCCGCCTGGCTCGGGACCCCTTCGGTGCAGAAGAGATCCTTGATGCCGACCGGAATACCGCACATCGCAGGGGGTGCGCCCTCTTGCAGGCGGGCGTCGGCGGCCTTCGCGCGCTCCATCGCGATCTCTGGGGTCTTGTGCACGAAGGCATTCAGCGCGCCGGCGGCGTCGATCGCGCCGAGGCACGCCTCGGTCAGCGCGACGGAGGTCACCTCGCCCTTGCGCAACGCGTCGCGCGCCTCGGAAATCGTCAACTCATTAAGCGCGGTCATTCCACCACCTTCGGCACGGCAAAGAACCCTTCGCGGGCATCGGGCGCGTTCGACAGGATCCTTGCGGGCATCCCGCCTTCGGTGACCACATCGGCGCGCCGCTTCAGCCGCATCGGCGTGACCGAGGTCATCGGCTCCACGCCCTCGACATCGACCTCGTTCAATTGCTCCATGAACGTCAGGATCTGCGACAGTTCGTCGGCCAGCGCCGGCAGGTTCTCCTCGGGCACGCGGATGCGGGCGAGTTTCGCCACGCGGCGCGCGGTTTCCAGATCGATGACGGACATGCGCCCTCCGGGTTGCGGGTCTGGGCGCGGTTTATCCCTCCGCCGGGGACCTTGCAAGCGATGCGGGCCGCCTATTCCTCCGGCCGCACGACCAGCACCGGACAGGGCGCCAGGCGGATGATCTGGCGGGCCACGCTTCCGGCGAGGATCTCGGAAAAGCCCGACCGGCCGTGGGTCGTCAGGGCGATCATCGCCCCCGAAAGGCCCCGCGCGTAATCGACGAGCGCCCGCGCC
>SLKW01000318.1 GCA_007134405.1 Paracoccaceae bacterium | reverse complement strand
TTGAGCGCCTGCGCCGAGTCCGGCGTCATCGCCACCCGGTTCTCGCCGGGCATCACCTCTTTCGGAGCGCCAATCTTCACGCGATGTCCCCCATGCTTGTCCGAAAGGGATGGCGCATCGCCGTCCCCCCATGCTGCGCGTGCTTAGCGCGCGACGGCAGGCTTCACAAGTTCGCGTGTCGCCACAGGCGCCGTCGCGCGGCGAAATTGCGACATCGCCGAGGAAGACAGCGCGGGCATCCGGCTAGTCGGCGGGATGCCGCGCCTGGCAGGTCCAGCGGCCCGAGTCGCGGTTCCAGTATTCGGCCGCGACGCCGGCTGCGGTCAGCTCGCGCCACTGGGCGCGCGCCGCCTCGACGGCCTCGGCATCGTTGCCGTCGAAGAGGATGCACAGGCGCTCCAGCCCCTGCGCCTCGGCCGCAGCCACCGGGCTGGCCTCGAGCGTGACGAGGCAGCCGGGGCGGTTCGGCAGATCCGGTGCGGCAGTCGCGCCGCTGCAAAGGAGCACCGGCTGATCGGCATCGTGCGGCCCGCCCGCCAACCCGTGCGGCAGAAACCCGTCCCCACGCCAGAGCGCGGCGTCGAGCGCCTCCATCCGCGCCGGGTCGCGGCCGCGCACGGCCACGCGCAATCCCTGTTCCAGCGCCTTCTCGATCAGAACGGGCAGAAGCGCCTCGGGCGGGTCGCGGGTTAGGTGGTAGAAACGCGCGACCGCCATTTCTTGCTCAGCCCTCGAAGCGGGTGCGCACCAGCGCGTCGAGCGCCCGCACCCCCCAGCCCGTCGCGCCCTTCGGCGCGAAGGCGGTGTCCTTGCTGTTGAAGGCGACGCCCGCGATGTCGAGGTGAATCCAGGGGGTTTCGTTCTTGACGAAGCGCTGCAGGAACTGCGCCGCGGTGACCGAGCCCGCCGGCCTTCCGCCGACGTTCTTCACATCCGCCACCCTCGACTTGATCTGCTCGTCATAGGCGGGGTCGAGGGGCATGCGCCAGGCGCCCTCGTCCATCTCGGCGGCGGCTTTCAGGAAAGCGTCGCACAGCGCGTCGTCATTGGCGAAAACGCCGGCCTTCTCGTGCCCCAGCCCGATGATGATCGCCCCGGTGAGCGTGGCCAGATCCACCATCGCCGCCGGCTCGAACCGCTCCTGCGCGTACCACATCACATCGGCCAGGACGAGCCGCCCCTCGGCATCGGTGTTGATGACTTCGATCGTGTCGCCCTTCATCGAGGTGACGACATCGCCGGGCCGCTGCGCGCGGCCGTCGGGCATGTTCTCAACCAGGCCGATCAGGCCGACGACATTCGCCTGCGCCTTTCGGGCGGCGAGCGCGCGCATGGCCCCGGCGACGACGCCGGCGCCGCCCATGTCCATCACCATGTCCTCCATGCCGCCGGCGGGCTTGATCGAGATCCCGCCGGTGTCGAAGACGACACCCTTGCCCACGAGCGCCAGCGGCTTTTCCGAGCCGCCGCCGTTCCAACGCATGACCACGACCTTGGAGGGGCTTTCGGACCCCTGCCCCACGGCCAGCAGCGCCCGCATGCCGAGCTTTTCAAGCTCGGGCTCGTCCAGCACCTCAACCTCGAGGCCGAGATCGCGCATCGCCGCGCAGCGCTCGGCGAATTCGGTGGTGGTCAGGATGTTGGCGGGCTCGTTCACGAGGTCGCGGGTGAAATGCACGGCCTCGGCAACCGCGAGCGTCGCGGCGGCGGCCGATTTCGCCGCCTCGGGGTCGGCGCAGGCGAGCACCACCTCGCCCGGGGCCTTGGGCGCCTCGGCCCGGCGGGCGAACTGGTAGGCCCGCAAAGCCAGCCCATCGACCAGATGCTCGACGCCCTTCACCGCGCCGGCCGCAACCAGCGCGCCTTCTTCGCCAAGCGCCTTGCCGATGGTGACGCCGGCCTTGCGCAATTCGGACGGTTTGGCGCGCTTGGGCAGGCGGATGAGGTGCACGGCACGCGCCGCCATGCCGGCGGGAAAGGCCAGCTCCAGCCCCTGGCCGGGCTTGAGCTTGTCCCATGCCGGGCTGGCCATGGCGCGCTTGATGGCACCCTTGGTCAGCCGATCGATCCGCCGCGCCCAGGTGTCGGGGTCGGAATCGGCAAAGGCGATGACGCGTCCTGCGTGATCGGCCAGAGCCTGTGCATCGGCTTCGGCAAAGGCAATGGGTGCGAGCGGCATGAGCGATCTCCCTTTCGGTGTCCGGCGCCTGGGCCGGGCGGTCTGTGATTTGCGCGCGACCCTAACCGCCGCCCCCGGCGTTGACCAGAGGCCCGCAACCGTTGTTCCCGCCCGACGATCCGGTATATCCTGCACCGCAATCAATGGTGCAGAAGGGCCCGGCCGTGGCGCGGATCGATCGATACATCCTGTCGCAGCTGCTCTGGGTCTTCGGGTTCTTCGCCCTGGTCCTGGTCTCGGTCTACTGGGTCAATCGCGCGGTGCGGCTGTTCGACCGGCTGATCAGCGACGGGCAGCCGATGATCGTCTTCCTGGAATTCACCGCGCTCAGCCTGCCGCTTCTGATCCGCACCGTCCTGCCGATCGCGGCCTTCGTCGCGGCGACCTATGTCACCGTGCAGCTGATCCGCGCCAACGAGATCACGGTGCTGCAGGCCTCGGGGATGTCGCCGCTGCGGCTGGCGCGGCCGGTGCTGGTCTTCGGGCTGATCGTGACACTGTTCCTGATGCTGCTTGCGCATTTCCTGGTTCCCGCCGCGCGCGCCCAGATCGCCCAGCGCCAGGCCGAGATCGCCGAGAACGTGACCGCCGGGCTGCTGCAGGACGGGGTCTTTCACCACCCGACCGACGGGATCACGCTCTATGTCGCCGAGATCACGGCCGATGGGGTGATGCGCGGCGTCTTTCTGTCGGACGCGCGCTCGCTCGCGCAGCGGGTGGACTACACCGCGCGCACCGCCCTCATCGTGCCCGAGGCGACGGGGCCGAAGCTGGTGATGATCGACGGCTACGCCCAGATCCACAGCGCCGGCACCGGGCGGCTGGCGGTCACCACCTTCGGCGACTTCACCTACGATCTGAGCGCGCTCATCGGCCCCGCCGGCCGCCCCCGCCGGGTCGAGGAGGTGCCGACGCTGGAGCTGTTCGCCGCATCGCCGGAGCTGCTGGAGGACACCCGCGCCACGCTTGCGCAGGCGCGGTTCGAGTTGCTGTCGCGCTTCATAGAGCCCTTCACGGCGGTCGCGACGGCGCTGATCGGCTTTGCGGCGCTCGTCGCGGGCGGGTTCAACCGGCTGGGCACCTGGAAGCCGATCGTGTTGGCCGTGGTGGTCCTGGCGGTGATGCAGCTTCTGATCAACGCCGCGGCGGGTCAGGCGATGCGCACCGTCGCGCTGGCGTGGCTGGGCATCGTTCCGATCGCGCTGGGGGTGGCGGTGGGTCTGGCGCTGCTTGCGCACGCGGCGCGCACGCGGCGCGCGGCAGGGGCGGCGCCCGCATGACGCTGGGCCTTTACCTCACGCGCCGCCTGGCGGGGACCTTCGGCATCATCGCCGCCGTGTTCCTCGGCATTCTCTATCTCTTCGAACTGGTCGAGATGATGCGCCGGTTCGGCGGCGGCGAGACCGGGCTGCGGCAGATTCTCTGGCTGTCGGCGCTGCGCGTGCCGACGACCTTCTACCAGGTGCTGCCCTTGCTGATGATCCTGGCGGCGATGGCGCTTTTCCTGGCGCTCGCCCGCTCCTCCGAGCTCGTGGTGATCCGTGCCGCGGGCCGGTCCGCCTTGCGGATGCTGATCGAACCCTTCATCGCCACGCTTCTCTTCGGCGCGCTGGTGGTCGCGGCGCTCAACCCGGTCGTGGCGGCGGCCACGCGGCTCTATCAGGCGCAGGCGCAGGCGATCACCGCGCCGGACCTGGTGCTGCAGGTGGCCATCGGCGACACCGGGCTCTGGTTGCGGCAGGGCGACAACCTGGGCCAGACGGTGATCCGCGCCGGGTCGGTCTCCCAGGACGGGCTGACCTTTCACGACACCGGCTTCATCTCGTTCGATGGCGCGACCGGCGCCCCCGTCGCGCGGATCGAGGCCGCGGTGGCGCGGCTCGGCAACGGTGCCTGGGCGCTGGAGCAGGCGACAGAGTGGGATCTGACGGCCGAAAACCCCGAACGCGACGCGCAGCGCCACGAGCACTTCCAACTGCCGACCGATCTGACCCCGGAACGCATCCGCGACAGTTTCGCGCGCGCCGGGACCATTTCGATCTGGGCGCTGCCGGAATTCATCGCCGCGCTCGACCGGGCGGGGCTTGCGACGCGCAGCTTTCGCGTGCAGTTGCACACCGAACTGGCGATGCCGGTGCTGATGGCGGCGATGATGCTCGTGGGGACGGTTCTTTGCATGCGGCACAGCCGGGCGGGCGGCACCGGCAGCCGCATCATGCTGACGGTCATCGCGGGTTTCGCGCTGTTCTTTTTACGCAATTTCGCGCAGGTATTGGGCGAAAACGGGCAGATTCCGCTCGTGCTGGCCGTCTGGACGCCGCCTTTCGCGATGATCCTGCTGGCGCTCGGCGTGCTTCTGCACCTGGAGGACGGCTAGTGCGCTCGATCCGACGGCGGCTTGCAAACTTCGGCCTACGCTGTGCCGCCGCCCTTCTGGCGTTCGCGCTGGCGCTGGCGGGCGCGCTGGCGCAAGGGCAGGCGCAGGCGCAATCCCTGGCCACGCTGACCGCCGACCGCGTGTCGGTCGATTCCGCCGGACGCCTGATCGCGGAAGGCGCGGTCGAGGTCTGGCACGATTCCGTGCGCATGACGGCGACGCGCATCGTCTACGACCCGCGCACGCGCCAGCTTGGCATCGCGGGCCCCATCATGTTGCAGGACGGGCCGGACCGGCTGTTCCTGGCCGATGCGGCCGAACTGTCCGGCGACCTGCGCGAAGGCATCGTGCGCTCGGCCCGGCTGGTTCTGGAACGCCAGTTGCAGATCGCCGCCGCCGAACTGCGCCGGCAGGACGCGAACCTGACCGAGATGGACGCCGTCGTCGCCTCGAGCTGCCAGGTCTGCGCCGAGAACCCCACCCCCCTGTGGGAAATCCGCGCCGACCGCGTGACGCATGATCAGGAGCGCCGGGAACTTCGTTTCGAGGGGGCGCAGTTCCGCTTCGCCGGCGTGCCGGTCGTCTACCTGCCGCGGCTCCGCCTGCCGGACCCGAGCCAGACCCGCGCGCGCGGTTTCCTGCCGCCGCGCTTCCGCGCCTCCAGCCGGCTGGGCTTCGGCGTCGAGCTTCCGTATTTCATCCCCCTGGGCGACCGGCGCGACCTGACGCTCGCCCCCACGGTGACGAGCGAACAGATGGTCGCGCTGGCCTTTCGCTATCGCCAGGCCTTCGCCCATGGCGGGCTCGACATCGGCGGCCAGATCGCCCGCGACCGGCTCCTGCCCGACGAAACGCGCGGCCATCTCTATGCGCGCGGCAGATTCGCCCTGCCCCATGACCTGACCCTGGATTTCAATCTTCTGGCGGGCAGCGATCGGGCCTATCTCGACGAATACGACATCATCCCGGATGCCCGCATCACCTCGGACATCACGCTCGAACGGATCCGCCGGGATCAGGCGATCCGGGCACGCGCCCTGTCGTTCCAGTCGCTGCGCGCCATCGATCGCGGCCGCCAACGTCCCCGCAGCGCGGTCGAGATGCGCTGGCAGGAGCGTCGCGGCCTCGCGCATCTGCCGGTGGGGGGCGAATTGCGGCTGGACGTGGCCGGCCGGGCGCATGCCCGGGCGGCGGCCGATGAAGGCGCGCCCAGCAACTTCCCGGCCCGCCGCCTGAGCCGGCTCAGCGCCGCCGCCGAATGGCGCCGGCAATGGATCGCCGCGGGCGGCGTGCTGCTGGCGGGCGCGGTTCATGGCCGCGTCGATCACGTCGACATCGCGGGCGACGCGCGGTTTCCCAGCCCGGTCACGCGCCATGCCGCGCAGGCCATGCTCGAGGCGCGCTGGCCCTGGGCCGCGGTCGATGGGCGCGGTGGCCGGCACGTGATCGAACCCATCGCCCAGATCGTCGCGAGCCACCGGCGCGAGGTGGCGCTGCCCAACGACGACCACCGCATGCCGGAACTCGACGCCGGCAACCTTTTCGCGCTGACGCGCTACTCCGGCTATGACGCGCCCGACGATGGCAGCCGGGCCAATCTGGGCCTGCGCTGGTCGCGCTACGACCCCGCCGGCTGGTCGGTCGAGACGCTCATCGGCCGCATCTGGCGGGACGCGCCGCTGGCCGGCTTCCCGCCGGACACCCGGCAGGCACTGGGCGACAGGCACTCCGACTGGCTCGTGGCCGCCCGGCTCGCGCTGCCGCGGGGGCTCGCGTTCGGCGTGCAGGCGCTGGTCGACCCGGAAGGCGGGCTCGACCGCGGCGAGGCGCGGTTCGGCTGGACCGGCCGGCGCACCCAATTGAGCACCGCACTCCTGCGGCTGCCGTCCAGCGCCTTCGAGGACCGCATGGCGGGCCTGCGCGACTGGACCTTCGACATCGGGCACCGCTTCCGCTCGGGCTGGGGCGGGCGGCTGGGCTGGAGCTACGACTTCCAGCAGGACCGCTTCGGCGTCGCCCGCGCCGGCGTGGAATTCCGCAACGAGTGCCTGCTCTTCGATCTTTCCCTCTCGCGTCGCTTCGCAACCTCCACTAATGTGGGGCCATCGACGCGCTTCGACCTGCGGATCGAGCTTCTGGGCATCGGCGGGGGAAGCGCGGCCGGCCCTGGCCGCAGTTGCCAGGCCTGAAAACGCGCCGGGGACCCCACCCCGGTCAGGATGAGGAAGCAGACGGACCTTTGCGCATGTCCCCCAAAAGCCCGAACACCGCCATGATCGAACCGATACCGGCGCGCCCGCGCCGCTGGCTGCCGCGGCTGCGGCACGCGGCCGTCCGGTTTGCCGCCGCCGGGCTGCTGGCCTGCGCCGCGCCCGCCGTGGCGCAAGCCCCCTTCTCGGCC
>SLKW01000177.1 GCA_007134405.1 Paracoccaceae bacterium | reverse complement strand
GTCGGGATCAGCGTGATCAGGTTCGCGTTGCCGCAGCGCTCTCCCAGCCCATTGAGCGTGCCCTGGATCTGCCGCGCCCCGGCATCGACCGCAGCGAGCGAGGCAGCGACGGCGTTGCCGGTATCGTCGTGGCAATGAATGCCCAGGTTCGCGCCAGGGATCCCCACAGCGATCACTTCCGCCGTCACGCGCCCGACCTCGACCGGCAATGTGCCGCCGTTGGTGTCGCACAGCACGATCCAGCGCGCCCCGGCATCAAGCGCGGCCCTGAGGCAGTCCAGCGCATAGGCCGGATTGGCGCGGTAGCCGTCGAAGAAATGCTCAGCGTCGAAAAGCGCCTCGCGGCCCAGGCCCGCGACATGCGCGACCGAGGCACGAATGTTCTCGAGGTTTTCTTCGAGCGCGATCCCCAGCGCGGCGGTGACGTGGTAATCGTGCGTCTTGCCCACCAGGCAGACCGAGGCCGTCCCGGCATTCACAACCGCCGCCAGCACCTCGTCATTCGCCGCCGACCGTCCGGCGCGTTTGGTCATGCCGAAAGCGGTGAGCGTGGCGCGGGTTTGCGGGGCGGCGGCGAAGAACTCGCTGTCGGTCGGATTGGCACCCGGCCAGCCGCCCTCGATGTAATCGACGCCCAGCTCGTCCAGCGCCTGGGCGATGGCAAGCTTGTCGGCGGTCGAGAACTGCACGCCCTGCGTCTGCTGCCCGTCGCGAAGGGTGGTGTCATAGAGGTAGAGGCGTTCGCGTTTGGTCATGCCAGCGCACCCAGCTTCGCGGAGTCGTAATCCGGTCCAGGGACCAATTCGACGCCATCGCGCGACATCCGGACCTCGACCCCCGCAGCCACGAGCGCGGCCTTGAGCCGATCCACTTCGGAAAAATCCTTGCTCTCTCTCGCCCGCTCCCGCGCCTGCGCCAGCCTGCGCGACAGGTCATCCAGAAGCGACAGGTCCGCCTTATCCGCGGGGCCAGCCTGCTCCCAACCCGAGAGCGCGGGTGTCAGCAGCCCCAGAATCTGCGCCGATGCAAGCAAGGCGGATGCGTCCGAGGCGTGCGACAGTTGGTGCAGTTCGGCGATCGCGCCCGCAGTGTTCAGATCATCGCTCAGGGCCGCAACAACGCCAGGATGAACCTCCGCCGGGGTGACGCCCGCCACCTGCGCGCGCCACTTCTGGAGCGTTGCGCGGGCTTGCCGGCCTTTTTCCTCCGTCCAGTCCATGGGCTTGCGGTAGTGCGTCTGGAGCATGACGAAGCGGATCACCTCGCCCGGCCAGCCCTGATCGAGCAGGTCGCGCACGGTGAAGAAGTTGCCCAGGCTTTTCGCCATCTTCTTGCCATCGACCTGCACCATCTCGTTGTGCAGCCAGTAGCGCGCGAAACACGCGTCGGGGCGGGCGCAGCAGGATTGCGCCATCTCGTTCTCGTGGTGCGGAAACTGCAGGTCTAGCCCGCCGCCATGGATGTCGAAGGACGGCCCCAGCAACTCCTCGGCCATGGCCGAGCATTCGATATGCCAGCCGGGGCGGCCGCGGCCCCAGGGGCTGTCCCAGCCGGGCTCTTCGTCGGTCGAGGGCTTCCAGAGAACGAAATCCATCGCGTCGCGCTTGTAGGGTGCGACCTCGACCCTCGCGCCGGCGATCATGTCGTCGACCGAACGGCCCGAGAGGCGGCCATAGTCGGGCCAGGCGTGGACATCGAAAAGCACGTGGCCCTCGGCCTCGTAGGCGCATTCCTTGTCAATGAGCGTGCGGATCATGGCGATCATCTGGGCGATGAACTCGGTGGCGCGCGGCTCGTGCGTGGGGCGCAGGGTGCCGAGGGCGTCCATGTCGGCGTGGTACCAGCCGATGGTTTCGTCTGTCAGCGTCCGGATGATCGCGTTCAGGTCGCGGGTGTCGCCGGCCTTCTGCATCTCGCGGGCGCGGGCGTTGATCTTGTCGTCGACGTCGGTGAAGTTGCGCACATAGGTGACATGGGCGTCGCCGTAGACGTGGCGCAGAAGGCGGTAGAGGACGTCGAAGACGACGACGGGCCGGGCGTTGCCCAGATGCGCGCGGTCGTAGACGGTGGGGCCGCAGACATACATCCGCACATTGGCGGCATCGAGCGGCGCGAAGACCTCCTTGCGGCGGGTCAGCGAATTGTGCAGCCGGATCGTGACCATTCAAGCCTCCGAAAGCCGCGTGCAGCATCCCGGCGCGGGATCGGGCTTTTCTTTCCAGTGGAAGAGAGGCGCCCCGCGCGACCGGTCGGTCAGCGGGTAATGCAGCAGCGGGCCGTGATGCGCGTGCGTTTCATGCGTTCCCGCCTAGCACCGGGCGGGCGCGTGCGCAAGCGGCGAGATGGCGTACAGACCCTGCCGGGCGCAGGCGCCGGGGCGCGGGACCCTGGCCGCGGCAGCGGGTCTTGCGGCTTGTTTTGTTGGGGTTGGGCCGCGGCGAGGCTTCGAAAGTCTTGACCGGAGGGCATATGCCGCGCGAGGATCGCGCATGGGTCAGGATCGACAGATGGTGAGCGCGATCTGCGCCGGTTTGCCGGGGGCCGAGGTCAGCGATCCCTGGGGCGGCGGGCATGATGCGTGGAAGGTGGGCGGCAAGCTGTTCGCGGTGATCGGCAGCATGGATACCGGCGTGTCGGTGAAATGCGCCGACGGCGAGGCGGCGCAGTTGCTCATCGATCTGGGCCGGGCCGAGCGGGCGCCCTATTTCCACCGCTCCTGGGTGCATATCCCCTGGGACCGGGTCGAGGACGACGAGATGCGCGACCGGATCGTCGCGTCCTACGGGCTGATCCGCGACAAGCTTCCGAAGAAGGTGCAGGCGGCGCTGGGGTGAGAAAACCCGGAGCCTGCGCCGGGGCCGCACGGCGGGTGGTTGACGAAACCTTGACGGGGCGGGCGGGGGCGGTTGGCGCGGCAACCGGCGGCGCGGGGATATTGCCTTGTTTCGTTGGTAAACCGGGTGTCACAGAGCGTGCACCAAGCGTATGACATGCGTATGACAAACGTATGACACTTTCGGGCATTTCGAGCCGATTCAGGCCGAAACGGCTGTGCGCGCGCAACGTACGGTGGGGTGGGCGATGCAACGCTTGCGGGGCGGCAATGGGCGCGCTCAGCCGATAGGGCCAGATTCCGGGCCACTATAAGGCCAGATTTCTGCCGGCGCCCGGGCGAGAACGGGACAGGCCCAAACGAAGGCCGCCGCCGGAGGGTGCGGCGGCGGGCGGGGCGGTTCATGTATGGGGTCGATGCGCGGGCCGGGACGCGGCCTAGTCGGCATCCTCGGCCGGCTTGGCGTTGAGCAGGCCGTATTTCTCCTCGCCCAGCTTTTCCATCAGTTCGAGCTGGGTTTCGAGATAGTCGATATGGCCTTCCTCGTCGGCGATCAGTTCCTCGAACAGGATCTTGCTGACGTAGTCGGCGACCTTCTCGCAATGCTGGCGCGCCTCGATATAGAGGTTGCGCGCGTCATGCTCGGCGGCGAGGTCGCATTCCAGCGTCTCGCGCACGTTCTGGCCGATGCGCAGCGGATCGAGCTTTTGCAGGTTGGGATGGCCTTCGAGGAAGATGATCCGCTCGATCAGCTTGTCGGCGTGGTGCATCTCCTCGATCGATTCGGCGCGGCTTTTCGCGGCCAGGCGACCGTAGCCCCAATCTTCCTGCAGGCGGTAATGCAGCCAGTACTGGCTGACCGCGGTCAGTTCAGAGCGCAGTGCGGCGTTGAGAAACTCGATGACCTTCTTATCGCCTTTCATGTTCGTGTCCTTTCACGTTGCGCAGGATCGGGACCGGCATTTCGCTCCGGTCGGTAGCGGGAACCGGGAAACTGTCACATCTGCGCATCGTGTCAAGGAAGAGCGGCAGGCAGCCGCCGCAATCGGCGGATTTGCCGAGCGCGCGGTAGACCTTTCGCGGTGTGATGATCGTATCGGGGTCGGCCGCGCGCATCCAGTCCACGGCGGCGCGAATCTCCGCATCGTCGATGTTCATGCAATGGCAGACGATCATGCCCGCTTCCTTCGCAGTCCTGTCGAGGCCTTTTCCGGCCGCACGCTATTCCTGACAGAAGAAGTCGGCTTTGTAAAGAAAAGACCGACCCGGTGGGGCCGGCCTTTCCATTTCGTGACCATAGTCCATGGGATCAGGTCTTCGGATTTCAGGTCCTTTGCGGTCAGGTCTGGGGGGGCGAGCGACGTCCCAGCGACTGGATCACGTAGACCGCGATGGACAGGCCGACGGCGCCCAGCACCGCCACGCCCAGAAGCACCAACCAATCGATGGGTCCGCCGATGTCGGAGAGCCGTGAATTGGTGATCCACAGCACGAAGGCCACGGCGGCCACCGCCCCGAAGGGCATGGAGAGTTGCGCAACGAGGTATTTGCGCATCGACAGGCTGCGGTCGCGGATCAGCACGTAGATCCAGGCCGCGGTGAAGATCACGGCGAGGGCGACCAGCCCCCAGAAGAGGGCGAAGCCGAAGATTTCCTCGAACACGGCGAAAATGGTGCGCAGGCTGAATTCTTCCATTTCTTCTTCCTCCTCAGGCCAGGCCGCGCAGCATGGCGTTGTAGGTGGGCTTCAGCGCGACCTCCTTCATCAGCCACGAGATCCACAGCTCTTCGAGCGGCGCGACGATCCCCGGGAACGAGGGCGTCAGGTTGTCGTGGTAGTCGAATTCGACCAGCATGGCGCGGCCGATCCGGGTGATCAGCGGGCAGGAGGTGTAGCCGTTGAAGGTGCGGGTGCCCACAAGGCCCTGCAGTTCGGCGACCAGGTGATCCTCGACCACCGGCAGGTGGAACTTGACGCTGGCCGCGGTCTTGCCCTTGGGCACGCCGTTGATGTCGCCGATGCCGAAGACGTTCGGGTAGCGCGCGTGGCGCAGGGTCTGCATGTCGACCTCGATCCAGCCCTGGTCGGTCCAGCGGTCTTCCCAGGCGAGGCCGGAGTCGCGCACGACCTGCGGGGCGCGCTGCGGCGGCACGACGTTGATGAAGTCGTAGGGTTTTTCCTCCTCGCCCTCGGGCGTGGTGAAGGTGGCGACCTTCCGGCCCGGGTCCATCGACTTGAGCACGTGCTGGTAGCAGTAGGTTATCGCGCGTTCGTCCATGATCTGGCGGACGCGGTGGTGGATCACCGGCACGCCGAAGAGGTTCTGCGCCTGCGCGTTGTAGATGAATTCGGTCCGGTCGCGGTTGCCCTTGCGGGTGGCGATGTCCTCGGCGATGAGCGTGATCTTGACCGGCGCGCCGGCGCATTTCATCTCGGTCGCCGGGCGGCCGAAGAGGCCCACGCCGCCGGTGTCGGTGAACCGGTCGAGCGCGTGCCAGCTTTTCACCGCGTGCTCGGGGCTGGCGTAATGCGCGCTGACGCCGTGTTCGGGGCCGACGAGGTCAAGCGAGAAGCCCTCGATCGCGTCCCAGTCGAGCGTCAGGCCGGTCGCCACGATCAGGTAGTCGTAATCCAGCCGCTCGCCGCCCAGCGTGGTGACGCGATTCGCCTCGGGGTCGATCTCGGCGGCGTAGTCCTGCAGCCAGGTCACGCCGCGGGGCAGCCAGTCGCCGGTGCCGCTGATCGCGTAGCTGGCGGGTTTCAGGCCGGCGGCGATGAGCGTGAAGCCGGGCTGGTACCAGTGCTGCGGGCGCCCGTCGACGACGGTGATCTTCGCACCGTCGAGCCGGGCGGCCAGCCGGTTGGCCATGCCCGCGCCCCCCGCCCCGGCGCCCAGGATGACGATCCGCGCCGACGTGCGCACGCGGCGGGCCTCGGCCTTGCCGGGAAGGGCGGTCAGCGCCGCGCCGCCGGCGGCCAGGCCCAGAAAGCCGCGCCGCGTGGCCGAAAGGTTCAGTGATCCGGTCATGCGATCTCCTCCAGGTAAGCACATCCGACGATCCGTTGGTTGTATACATTCGTATATTCGCTTCGTTGATCCAAATCAAAAATGCGACTTCTGGACGCAGCATTTGCGCTGTTCGTCATTTTGTTGGCCGTGACGCGCGAAAACTTGATCGAAATCAAGGTAGGCCGTGCCAGAGGACGCATTCTGGGACCCAAAAAGGAAAGGCCCGAGGATGCGCCTGACGACCCGCACCAACCTTGCGATGCGCGCGCTGATGTTCTGCGCCGTCAATCCCGGCCGGATCGTGCGCAAGTCCGAGGTGGCGGCGCGGATCAATGCGTCGGAAAACCATCTGGCGCAGGTGATCAACCGGCTGGGCCAGATCGGCATGTTGCGCACGCTGCGCGGGCGCAACGGGGGGTTCATGCTGGCCTATCCGGCGCGCGAGATCAGCGTGGGCGCGGTCTTTCGCGCCTTCGAGTCCGACCTGCCCTTCATGGAATGCTTCACCGAAGAGAACACCTGCCCGCTGAAGGGGGTCTGCCGGATCGGGCCGCATCTGCTGCGCGCGATCGAGTCCTTCTATGCGACGCTGGACCCGCTGACCCTGGCCGAGCTGGTCGAGTGCAACGAAGGTCTGGAGGCGATCCTG
The DNA here is from genome assembly GCA_007134405.1 of Paracoccaceae bacterium. Classification (GTDB taxonomy): domain Bacteria; phylum Pseudomonadota; class Alphaproteobacteria; order Rhodobacterales; family Rhodobacteraceae; genus Pararhodobacter. Next base: position 483 of record SLKW01000177.1, on the reverse strand, counting down.
GCAATGGGCGACGGCGCGCGGAAGGCGCAGGAAGCCGGCTGCCGCCAGGTGGCGGTGGCCGCTCCCTGAGCCGCGACGCGCGACGCGATCAGTATTCCAGCCGCAGCCGGTCGCGCGTCATCTCGATGCGGGCGAAACGGTCCAGGTAGCCCATCCCCAGAAGCGAGACCTCCAGCTCGCCCTCGTTGACCAGCGCGCGGACGTTGCGGTCCGAGCGTTCGCCGACCTCGACCCTGTCCAGCCGCACCATCGCCGTGCGCACGACCCCGTTCGCCGTGCGCGCCGAGCCGAGGAAGGCGAGCTCGCCCAGATCGTAGCCCAGACGCTCGGCATCGCCGCGCGAGAGCACCAGTTCCGTGGCGCCGGTGTCGACGATGAAGCGGATGGCCTGCGGCGGCCCGCCCTCGGGGCCGGTCACCTCGGCCTCCATGTGGAAATGGCCGTCGCGGGCGCGCTGCAGCTCGATCGCCTCGCCGGTGGTCT
>SLKW01000140.1 GCA_007134405.1 Paracoccaceae bacterium | reverse complement strand
CCGATCCGTCTGGACGCCTGCGCGCCGGGTTGGGGGTCGGGCGCGCAGTGGGACGCGATCTGCCTGACGAACCTTCTGCACCTGATCTCGACTTCGGAGACCGAGGTCTTGCTCGCCGAGGCCGCGCGCGCCCTTGCCCCAAGCGGTGTCTTTGCGCTTTACGGCCCCTTCCGGCAGGACGGCCGCCTCGTATCCGAGGGCGACGGGGCTTTCGATGCCAGCCTGCGCGCCCAGGATCCGGCCATCGGCTACAAGGATATCGAATGGGTCGAGGCGCGGCTCGCCTCGGGCGGCCTGACCCGCTGCGACCGGATCGCCATGCCGGCCAACAACCTCATGTTGATCTTGAAACGCCCAGTAGACGACACTGCCGCAAAGGTCGGGAGCGCGGGTTGAAATTCGCCACCAGTGTTGCGCGATGTTCAGTTGAAACCTTTGATTTCAGACGTTACCCGCAGCCCCGGCGCGCGCTCAGCCGGCGTCCAGCGTGGGGAGCGCGGCTTCGATCCGGTCGCGCCGCGATTCCAGCCAGGGCGGCAACTTGAGCGTTTTGCCCAAGGCATCGGCTGGTTCGTCCACGGCAAACCCAGGCGCGTCGGTCGCGATCTCGAAAAGCACGCCGCCGGGTTCGCGGAAATAGACGGACTCGAAATATTGCCGATCCTTGCGCTCGGTCACCCGCTGGTCGCGGGCGCGCAGGGCGTCGACGAGTTCGTCCTGATGCGCGCGGTCACGGGCACGGAAGGCGATGTGATGCACCGTACCCGCGCCGCTGCGCGCCGGGCGGCCCTCGCCGGCGCGCAGGAGGTCGATCGCCCGGCCCGGCGCATCGCCGGGAAGGTGGAATCGCTGCCGCGAGATGCTGAGCGCCTGCTCCTCGATCCCGGCCTCGTAGCCGAAGACCTCGGTCAGGATCCGCGCGGTGGGTTCGGTCTCCTCGAGCCAGAGCGTGACCCCGGCGATCCCCTCTGGCCCCTCGACCAGTTCCAGATCCAGGCCGTCCGGGTCGGAAAAGCACCAGATCGGCGCACCGAAACGCTGCCCCGACGTGACCGGGATCCCGGCCGAGGCGAGGCGCTCGAGACGTGCCGACGGGTCGGGCGTGGAAAAAGCGACGGCCGAGGTCGCGCCGGCGCCGGCTTCGCCCTTGCGGGCGTTCGGGAAGGGAAAGGTCGTCAGGATCGTTCCGGGGCTGCCCGCGGCATCGCCGAAATAAAGGTGATAGACCCCCGGATCGTCGAAATTCACCGTCCGCTTGACGAGGTTCAGGCCAAGCGATCTGGCATAGAAGTCAAGGTTCGGCTTCGGCGGGCCGCTGGTGAGCGTGACATGATGCAAGCCGGTGATGGGCATGGGACATCCTCCGTTGTGCTCGGTCGCATTCTAACGGCAAGCGACGAGAGTGAAAGGCCGTGCCGCGCGCCGGATCTGCGCGCTGACGCACAGCCCGCGCCCCTAGCGAAAGAGGCGCATCGCGAGCAGAACGCGCGATACCGCCGTGAAAAGACACAGCGCCCCGAAAACCGCGGCGAGCGGCACGAAGGCCGAAGGGAAGAGGCAGATGAGCACGAAGAAGGCGATTGTCTCGGCCCCTTCGAGCAAGCCCGCGGAATAGTAGAGCGACTTGACCCCCTGCACGCCGGTCCGCATCCGGCGCTTCTCGGCCAGCACCGCGAAGCCCAGGAAAGACGCGCCGTTGATATAGAAGGTGGCGATGAGAAAGGCGCTGACCCATCCATTCGTCGCAGGGTCGAGCCAGACGAATGCCAGCGGTATCGCGGCGTAGAAGGCGAAGTCGGACACGATATCCAGGTAGCCGCCGAAATCGGTGATCCCGCGCACCCGCGCCACCGCACCGTCGAGCCCGTCGGCCAGCCGTGAGAGCAGGAGCAGCGCGAGACCGAGCAGGAAGTACTCGACCGCAACGGCCAGCGCCGCCAGAAGCCCCAGCAGCAGGCCCCCCAGCGTCACCCAGTCTGCGTGAAACCCGGCCTGGGCGAGGTGGCGCCCCATCCACCCCAGCGGCGGGTCGATCAGGGGGCGCAGGTGGCGGTCAAGCACCGCGTTGCCCGGTCAGGGGCCGACGGCGCGAATAAGCAGCGCGTCCTCGGCCAGAAGTTCCAGCGCGCCGCCCTCGGCGATGCGCCACCGGGTGATGGTTTCGAGCGCGGCGAGAAAGCTGCGCTCGATCTCCATCGGACGGCCGAGGCAGGCCATGCGGGTGCCGGCCACAGGGCCGATTGTCACCCGGTCGGCGCTTATCGCGACCGGCCCGGTATATCGGTTGCAGCCCGAGCGTCCGGCAATTTGCCCTGCGGAAAATTCAATGGTGACCCCGTCGGCAGGCTCGACCGAGAATTCGCCGACGCCGGTGACCATCCAAGAACTGCCCGAGAGGCGGCCGCCACCATTGGCCAAGGCGCCACCGGCGGTCAGACTCGCCGCGAGGGCGGAGATCGCGACTGCCGCCCGTAGCCCTGTTCGCACGATGTCCGCTCCCGGCAGGACGCGCGGGTCAGGCGCGCTCGGAATATTCGAGGGTCTCGGTGTTCACGATAATCGCTTCGTCGGTCGCGATGAAAGGCGGAACCATGATCCTCACACCATTGTCAAGGATCGCCGGCTTGTAGCTGTTGGCCGCGGTCTGGCCCTTCACCACCGGCTCGGTCTCGGCCACGGTGCAGGTGACCTTCTGCGGCAGCGTGACGTTTAGCGCCTCGTCGCCGTAATATTCCACGGTCACGGTCATGCCGTCCTGCAGAAACGGGCGCCGGTCGCCGAGGATGTCCGCGGGCAGCGCGATCTGTTCGAAGGTCTCGCTGTCCATGAAGGTCAGCATGTCGTCGGACTCGAACAGGAACTGCTGGTCCTTCTGGTCCAGCCGCACGCGTTCAACCTTGTCTTCCGACCGAAAGCGCTCGTTCAGCTTGCGACCGTCGCGCAGGTTCTTCAACTCGACCTGGGCGAAGGCGCCGCCCTTGCCGGGTTTGACGTGGTTGACCTTGACCGCCGCCCAGAGCCCGCCGTCATGCTCCAGCACGTTGCCGGGCCGTATTTCGTTGCCATTGATCTTCGGCATTGGAAAACTCTTGATAAAGTGTTGAGATCGTTTGCTGCCTTCCTATATCTTGCGGGTACTCGGCTGACAAGCTCACCAGATCCTGCGGCAGGTTTCCGCCGCCATGCAAAATGCGCATGGCAGCCATGCCTCAGATTGCTAGCGAATCGGCCCCCGAAACCGCTAGACAGGCGTTTGCCGGAAAACACAAGAGCAAGAACAAGGACGGAAGCATATGTTCGATTCGATGGATGGCACGGCGTACAACCAGGAGCAGGGTACCCGCGCGCGCAAGCTCTTTGCCGCGGTTGTCCTGGCCGCGCTGGACGATGCCATTGCCGATGACAAGAAATACGGGAACGGGCCCGAGCAGATCGCCCGCTGGGCACGCTCGCGCGATGGGCGCGAGGTGCTGACCTGCGCCGGGATCGACCCGAATGAGCGCGTCGTCGAAGGGCTGATGAATTTCGTGGCCGCCGGCGTGCGCACCTCGGTCGCGCTGTCGCGCGAAGAAAGCGAGCGTCGCGCCGCAGCCGCCGTCGCCGAAGCCGCCTGAGCCGGACTCCGACCGGTCGACGCCAACTGGACGGCACCCGCTGGTCGACGTTAACGGGGCAACGGTAACAGACGATCCGGAAACCCGCGTCAGCCGGCGCGGGTTTCCGGCATTCTGGCGCCCTGCCCCGGCGCGGCCTGGGTCTCGGCGATCCAGTCGTCGATTAGGCCGGCGACCCGCTCGGCATGGGTGATCGGCAGCATGTGGCCGGCCCCGGCCACGGTGATCTGCCGCGCCTTTGGCAAGCGGCGCGACAGCGCCTTGGTCACCGCGCCGAAGATCGGTGGCGATTGCGCCCCGTCGAGCAGCAGCACCGGCGCGGCAAGCGCCTCGAGCCGATGCGGCGCAAGCAGATCACCGCTGTCGTGATGCAGGCCGGGAACGGTGGCCGCGACCATCGGCATCTGCCGGATGATCTGCGCGCGCATCCGCTCCGGCATCGCCGACCATCCGGCCTCGTCGCCATTGAGCTCGAAAAACTCTGCTGCCGCGCGCGCCATGTCGCCCGCCGCGAAGGCGGCGTGAAGCGCGCGCTCGGCCCGCGCGTTGGCGGCGTATTCGGGCTCATCGGCGGCGGCGGCGAAGAAGACGGGCTCGATCAGAACCAGCCCAGTGACCCGGCCGGGATGCTCCACCGCAAACCGCAGCGCCGCCGCACCGCCGAAACTGTGCCCGATCAGCAGCGCGGGCTCGGTCACCAGCCGGTCGAAAACCCCCGCGACCGTGGCCAGCAAATCGCCCGACCCGTCCCAAGGGGCCGAGCGGCCATGGCCGGGCAAATCGAAGGCCACCGCATCGAGCGGCGTCTTCAGCGCCGCGATCAGGCGCGGCCAGGCACCGCCGTGCCCCAGGAAGCAATGCGCAAGCACGGCTGGCCGCGTCCCGGGCACGCCCATCCGCGCCGTGTGAAGGCCGCTCATCCCCGTCCCGCCAGATACCGGTCGAGGTCCTCGAGCCGATCCTGACCCCAGAACCGCTCCTCGCCGACGACGAAGAACGGAAAGCCGAAGACGCCATCGGCAAGCGCCGCTTCCAGGTTGCGCGCATAGCTGTCGGCGCCGCTGAGCAGACCCGACATCGCAAGCCCCGGATCGAAACCCGCCGCCGACAGGCAATCGCGGATCACCGCGTCGTCGGCGATGTCGCGCTCTTCTTCCCAGCAGGCGCGCGACAGCGCCAGCACCAGCGCGGGGACATCGCCGCCCAGCCCCGCCCCGGCAGCCTCCTGCGCCGCGATGATGGCGTAGCCCGCCGGCGCCGGATTGGTCGGGAAATGGCGCGGCTGCAGGTTCATCTTCAGCCCGCGATGCGCCGCCTGCCGGCGCAGGTCCTGAAGCCGGTAGGCCTTGCGGCTCTCGTGACGCTCGGGTAGCGGCGTGCCGCCGGTACGCGCAAACAGCGCCGTCGGATCGACGGGGCGATAGACCAGCATCGCGCCATGACGCGCGGAGATCTGCGCCGGCGCATCGCCGGCAAGATAGACATAGGGCGATGTTGCGGTGAGATAGTAATCGATCTGCGACACGGCGGGCGGCTCCGCGGGGCTCTGGTTTGCAAGACCGTAGCGGGGTGCTAAGCGGTGTCAACCGCACGACTCGCCTGGACCGGGGACCTCCATGCCGACATTGACCGAACCGAAACTGATTGCCGGAAACGCCAATCGGCCCCTTGCGCAGGGCATCGCGCGGCGCATGACGCTGCACCGGGGCATGTCGGTTCGGCTGGTCGATGCGCGGGTCGAGCGCTTCAACGACCAGGAAATCTTCGTCGAGGTCTACGAGAATGTCCGCGGCGAGGACATGTTCATCATCCAGCCGACCTCGAACCCGGCCAACGACAACCTGATGGAGCTGCTGATCATCTCCGATGCGCTCAAGCGGTCGTCGGCGGCGCGGATCACGGCGGTGATCCCCTATTTCGGCTATGCACGCCAGGATCGCCGCACCAAGGCGCGCACGCCCATATCGGCCAAGCTGGTCGCGAACATGATGGTGCAGTCCGGGATCGAACGGATCCTGACGCTCGATCTGCACGCGGCGCAGATCCAGGGCTTCTTCGACATCCCCGTCGACAACCTCTACGCCTCGCCGATCTTCGCGCTCGACCTCGAACACCAGTTCAAGGACCGGCTGTCGGATGTGACCGTGGTGTCGCCCGATGTCGGCGGCGTGGCGCGCGCGCGCGAACTGGCCAAGCGGGTGGGCTCGGCGCTCGCCATCGTCGACAAGCGGCGCGAAAAGCCGGGCGAGGTTGCCGAGATGACCGTGATCGGCGAGGTGCAGGGCAAGATCTGCGTGATCGTCGACGACATCTGCGACACCGCCGGAACACTCTGCAAGGCCGCCGAGGTGCTGATGGAGGCGGGTGCCGTCGAGGTGCATAGCTACATCACGCACGGCGTGCTGTCGGGCCCCGCCGTCGAGCGGATCACGAATTCGGTCATGAAGACGCTCGTCATCACCGACTCGATCGAGCCGACCGAACCGGTGCGCTCCGCGCCCAATATCCGCATCGTGCCGACCGCGCCCTTGTTCGCGCAGGCGATCCTGAACACCTGGAGCGGCACCTCGGTCTCGTCGCTCTTCGATCTGGAAACCCTGTTGCCGATCTACGAGGGGCTTTACCCGCGCTGAACATCGCCGTCGCCGCTGCTGGACAGCCTCCGGGGCTTGCGCCAATATGCGCGGCGAACAGGGGGTGAAGGATGCGCAAGTTCCTCGTCGTGCTCGACGACAGCCGCGAATGCCTGAACGCGATCCGCTTCGCCGCGCTCCGGGCCGCACATACCGGCGGCGGCGTCCAGATCGTGTCGATCATCCCGCCCGAGGAATACCAGCACTGGCTCGGCGTCGCCGACCTCATGCGCGCCGAGGCGCGCGAACGCATCGAGGCGCATTTCGAGGTCTTCGCCAAATGGATGCGCGACCGGCAGGGGATCGAGCCGGAACTGGTCATCCGCGAAGGCGAGCCGGTCGATGAGATCCTGGCCCAGATCCAGGAAGACACCGAAATCGGCATCCTCGTTCTCGGCGCGGGGACCGAGCGGTCGGGGCCCGGGCCGCTGGTCACGCAACTCTCGCGCAATTCGGGCAACCTGCCGATCCCCATCACCATCGTCCCCGGCGGCCTCTCCAAGGAACGGATGGAAGCCATCGCCTGATCGCTGCTCGTCGGAGGCAAGGCGCTTGCTCCAGCTATCTCGCTCCGGTAATCAGGATTTTCGCTGCCGTCACCGCGCGGGCGCGGCCTGCCTGCGATGTCGCGCGATGCCGGCCTCCGCCTGCGGCAATGATTTCGGTCAAGGCGCCTGCCTACTTCGCACGGTATTGTCGTCGCGAACAGGCGCCAGATCCGAGGTTGGTGCCT
>SLKW01000157.1 GCA_007134405.1 Paracoccaceae bacterium | reverse complement strand
TTCAACCGCCTGCCGACGACCGTGGCGGTTGTCACCAATATCGACGCCGAGCATCTGGACCACTGGCGCGATTTCGACGACCTGCGCGCGGGCTTTCGCCGCTTCGTGCAGGGCGTTCCCTTCTACGGGCTCGCCGTCCTTGGCACCGATCACCCCGAGGTGCGGGCGCTGGCCGGACAGCTGCGCGACCGGCCGGTGGTGACCTATGGCCTGTCGGAGGGCGCCGATCTGCGCGCCACCGATCTGCGGGCCGAAGCGGGGGGGATGCGCTTCGACATCCAACGTCGCGACGGCCCGCCCATCGCGGACTGTTTCCTGCCGCTGCCGGGCGATCACAATGTCTCGAACGCGCTGGCCGCCGTGGCCGTCGCGCTGCATCTGGGCATCGCGCCCCAGGCGATCCGGCTGGGGCTTGCCGGATTTCGGGGCGTCGGTCGCCGGTTCACGCATCTGGGCAGCCCCGGCGGCGTGCGCATCATCGACGACTACGCCCATCACCCGGTCGAGATCGCCGCCGCCCTGCGCGGCGCGCGGCAGGTGGCCGAGGGCGGGCGGGTCATCGCCGTACACCAGCCGCACCGCTATACTCGGCTGTCCGCGCTCTTCGACGAGTTCCGCGCCTGTTTCGCGGAGGCCGACATCGTCGCCATCACCGATGTCTACGCGGCGGGCGAAGCGCCCGTTTCCGGCGCCAGCCGCGACGACCTCGTGGCTGGCATCCGCGCGACGGGCCACGGCGCCGTTCACGCGCTCGCGGACGAGGCCGCGCTCGAGGCGTTTTTCCGCCAGGTGGCACAGCCGGGCGACATCGTGATGTGCCTCGGCGCGGGCTCGATCGGTGCCTGGGCTCAGGCGATGGTCGCGCGGCTGGACGGCTGATGCAGGGTCGGTTTGCTGGTGCGGCCGACGGGCACGGGGAGAAGGTTTCAATGAGGTTAATGACCAAGGTTTTGTCATTATCTATCAGAGGGTTATGCATTGGTCCGCTGGCGGACCGTCAGCTTCTGGCCGCCATTCCGGGCATTTTGGCGCGCGTCGGGGGCGCTCCGGTGGGTCGGCTCGCCGCACTCCCCGGGCGCGTCGCGCGCCGCTGGACAGGATGTCTGCGGCAGGCTGGCAGGCCGGCATGACCCGACCTTCCGACATTCCCGTGCGCGGCGCGCTGACGGCCGACCGCCCGCTCGACAGCCTGACCTGGCTGCGCGTCGGCGGGCCGGCCGACTGGCTTTTCCAGCCCGCCGACGAGGACGACCTCGCCGCCTTCCTCGCCGCGCTGCCGCCCGAATACCCGGTCTTTCCGATGGGCGTCGGCTCGAACCTGATCGTCCGCGACGGCGGCCTGCGGGCCGTGGTCATCCGCCTCGGACGCGGCTTCAACGCCATCGAGATCGCAGGCGACCGCGTGACCGCCGGCGCCGCCGCCCTCGACGCCCATGTCGCCCGCAAGGCCGCCGAGGCGGGGCTGGACCTCACCTTCCTGCGCACCATCCCCGGCGCCATCGGCGGCGCCGTGCGAATGAACGCCGGCTGCTACGGCACCTATGTCGCCGACCGTCTGGTCGAGATCCGCGCCGTCACCCGCGACGGCCGCATCGTCACCCTGCCCGCCGCCGATCTGAACCTGCGCTACCGCCAGTCCGACCTGCCCGAGGGCTGGGTCATCACCGCCGCGACCTTTGCCGCCCCACCGGGCGAACCTGCGGAACTCACCTCCCGGATGGAAGCCCAACTCGCCAAGCGCGACGCCACCCAGCCGACGAAGGAGCGCACCGCGGGGTCCACCTTCCGCAACCCCGCCGGCTTCAGCTCCACCGGCCGCGCCGACGACACGCATGAGTTGAAGGCGTGGAAAGTGATCCAGGATGCCGGCATGCGCGGCGCCCGGCTCGGCGGGGCGCAGATGTCGGAAATGCACGCCAATTTCCTGATCAACACCGGAGGGGCCACAGCCGCCGAGTTGGAGGATCTTGGTGAATTGGTAAGAAAAAGGGTGTTGGAAAAGAGTGGGATTTCGCTAGAATGGGAGATCATGCGCGTCGGCGAAGGCGGGCGTGCACCTAACCAGGAAACGAACTGACGGCGCACCGGGTCAACCCGGGCGTGACTTAACGAAGCGGGGCGCAAAGCCCCCATGGCCCGGACGGGCCGCGTGAGGCGAGAGTGGCGGGCAAGTCGAGCAGGACAGCCCCCATGGTGGCGGTACTGATGGGTGGCATCTCGGCCGAGCGCGAGGTGTCCCTGTCCTCGGGGCGCATGTGCGCCGCCGCCCTGCGGGAGGCCGGTTACCCGGTGGTCGAGGTCGATGCCGGCCGCGACCTGGCCGATGTATTGCACAAGCATAAGCCCGATGTCGCCTTCAACGCGCTGCATGGCCGCTGGGGCGAGGATGGCTGCGTTCAGGGCCTTCTGGAATGGATTGGGCTGCCCTACACGCATTCCGGCGTGCTGGCCTCGGCGCTGACGATGGACAAGGAGCGGACCAAGGCCGTCTACCGTGCCGCCGGCCTGCCGGTCGTCGAAAGCCGTCTCGCCAGCAAGGCCGAGATCGAGGCCGCGCATGCGATGTCGCCGCCTTACGTGGTCAAGCCGTTCAACGAGGGCTCCTCGGTCGGGGTCTACCTGGTCATGAAGGGCGCGAACCGCCCGCCGACGCTTGCCCCCGACATGCCCGAGACCTTGATGGTCGAGGCATTTGCGCCGGGGCGCGAACTGACCGTCAGCGTGATCGACGACCGGCCGCTTACGGTGACCGACATCATCACCGACGGCTGGTATGACTACGATGCCAAGTACACACCCGGCGGCTCGCAGCACGTCCTGCCGGCGAAAGTGCCCGCCGAGGTGTTCGACGCCTGCATGTCGCATGCGCTGACCGCGCACCGCGCGCTGGGGTGCCGCGGGCTCACGCGCACGGATTTCCGCTGGGACGAGGCGCGCGGCCTCGATGGCCTGGTGCTGCTTGAGACGAATACCCAGCCGGGCATGACGCCCACTTCGCTGAGTCCCGAGCAGGCGGCGCATTGCGGCATCGCCTTTCCCGATCTGTGCCGGCATTTGGTGGAGGATGCGTCGTGCGACCGCTGAGCGACCCCATTGCGCGCCCCGTTGAACCGCCGCTGCGGCGGCAGGGCGGCAGCGCGCCGATCCCCTTTCCCGCCGCGCCCCCGCCTCGGCCGTTCGACACGCCCGTTGATCTGCGCCTGATCCATGACGAGGATGACGACCCGGTCCGCCCCTGGGACGGGATGACCCCTGAACCGGTCGACGGGCCGTTTTTCGAGCCGGCAGGCAACGTCGGCGCGGATGCGGAGCCGGAGCCCACTGAAGACCTGAACGATACGATCGCGCCGCAGGCCCTGGCCACACCGATGCGCGAGGCGGCCTTTCCTTTCGCCGAGGTCGATGGTGAACCCGGGGCGATCGATCCGCCAAAGCGCTCAACGCGCCGAAGCCTGCGTCGGACGCTCCTGCGCCGTGGCTCTGCAACCTTCACACCCGCCCGCGATCCGTCGCCCAGCCGCCTTGCCTATCGGCTGCACCGCTTGTGGCTCACGCCCGCCGTGCGGATCGCCGTCAAGGCGGGACTGCCGGCGCTTATCCTGGCCGCGGCGATCGTTGCCGTCTTCGCCGACGAGGGGCGGCGCGCCACGATCGCCGAAACGGTTCAGGAGATGCGCCTTGCGTTCGAGAACCGCCCGGAATTCCAGATCCGCACGCTGAGCGTCGACAGCGAGACGCCGGCCGTCGCACGCGCCATCGCCGAGCGTATGGCGCTGGAATTGCCGGTTTCGTCCTTCCACCTGGACATGGATGCGCTGCGCGCAAATGCCGAAGCGCTGGATGCGGTCGAAAGCGTGCGGTTGCGCATTCGTGGCGGTGGCGTTCTGGAGGTCGCTGCCGAAGAGCGCGAGCCGGTCCTGGTCTGGCGCAGCCGCGACGGTCTGAAGCTTGTCGATGCCGAAGGGCACCGCGTCGCCCTCCTTACCACCCGCACCGCCCGTCCCGATCTGCCGCTCATCGCCGGTGAAGGTGCGGCCACGGCGATCTCCGAGGCGCGCATGCTGCTTTCCGCCGCGGCGCCGATCGAGGATCGCGTGCGCGGACTGGTCCGGGTGGGTGAACGGCGATGGGATCTGGTGCTGGAGGGCGATCAGCGCATCCTGCTGCCTGCGACGGGCGCGCTCTCCGCGCTTGAACGCGTGCTGGCGCTGCATACGGCGCAGGATCTGTTGTCGCGTGACGTCGTGCGGGTGGACATGCGTAACCCGGCGCGACCGACGATCCGCCTGACCGAGACGGCGATGGAGGAATTTCACCACATTCGCAGCCTTTCGACCGGAGCTTCTCGCCCATGACGGATCTTTATCAGACACAACGTGCCATGCGAAACCTGCGCCGGATCGCGATGCAGCGCGGGGTGATCGCGGTGCTCGACATCGGCAGTTTCAAGGTCGCTGCGCTGATCCTGAAATTCGACGAAAGCTCGATGCCGCCTGAAGGCTCTGGCGTCGGCGCCATGGCCGGCCAGGCGCGGTTCCGGGTGATCGGCGCGGGCACCACGCGCTCGCGCGGCGTCCGGTTTGGCGAAATCGCCGCGATGGCCGAGACCGAACGCGCCGTACGCACCGCGCTGCAAAGCGCGCAGAAGATGGCGCAGATGCGCGTCGATCACGCCATCGTCGCCTTTGCTGGGGGCGAGCCGCGCTCCTACGGGCTGGAGGGGCAGGTGGCGCTGGAGGGCCAGCGGGTCAGCGAGCACGACATCGCGCGCGTCCTCGCGGCCTGCGACATGCCCGATCTGGGGCACGGGCGCGAGGTCTTGCACGCCCAGCCGGTGAACTTCGCGCTCGACCACAGGTCAGGGCTGGCCGATCCGCGTGGTCAGGCGGGCCAGGATCTGAGCTGCGACATGCACCTCCTCAGCGTCGAGGCCGACGTGGTGCGTAACCTGGTTCATTGCATGAAGCGCTGCGACATGGAGGTCGCGGGTCTTGCCGCATCGACCTACATGGCGGGGCTTTCGGCGCTGGTCGAAGACGAACAGGAACTGGGGGCGGCGGTGATCGACCTCGGCGGCGGGTCCACGGGCGTGTCGATCTTCATCAAGAAGCACATGATCTATGCCGATGCCGTGCGCATGGGCGGCGAGCATGTCACCTCGGACATCGCCAAGGGGCTGCATATCCCGCACGGGACGGCCGAACGGATCAAGTGCATCCATGGCGGTGTCCACGCCACCGGCAAGGATGATCGCGAGATGATCGAGATCGGTGGCGACAGCGGTGACTGGGAAAAGGACCGCCGGACGATCACGCGGGCGGAACTGATCGGGATCATGCGGCCGAGGGTCGAGGAGATCCTGGAAGAGGTGCGCGCCCGGCTCGATGCGGCTGGCTTCGACCATTTGCCCAGCCAGCAGATCGTGCTGACCGGCGGCGCCAGCCAGATCCCCGGCCTTGACGGACTCGCGACCCGGATCCTTGGCCAGCAGGTGCGGCTGGGCCGGCCCATCCGCGTGCATGGCCTGCCGCAGATGGCCACAGGCCCCGCGCATTCGGCGCTCGTCGGTCTGTGCATGTTCGCCGCGCATCCGCAGGACGAATGGTGGGACTTCGACATTCCGGCCGACCGATTTGCGGCGCGGCCCCTGAAACGTGCGATCCGATGGTTTCGGGACAATTGGTAACCACAACTTCTAGCGAGGGTGCCGAAATGGGCGGAAAATTGCGAAAAAGCGCTCCAGATATGGTGGTATTTACCCTTTTTCTGATGACGATTGCATGGGCAGTCGCTACACTCGCGCCGAGAGGCAAAACATCGGACTTCGGGGGTGCCGTGCGCGGATGACCCGTAGAGACCCGAGAGAAGGCCCCCGAACGGCAAGTGCGCGACACCAGGCGGAAACGAAACAGGCGGACAGAGCGATGGCACTTAACTTCATTGAAAACCAGGCGAACGAATTGACCCCGCGGATCACCGTATTCGGCGTGGGCGGTGCCGGCGGTAACGCCGTCAACAACATGATCGAGAAGAACCTCGAAGGGGTCGAGTTCGTCGTCGCGAACACCGACGCGCAGGCGCTTCAGCAGTCGAAGTCGCGCGCCCGCGTCCAGTTGGGCGTCCGCGTGACCGAAGGGCTGGGTGCGGGCGCGCGGCCGGCGGTCGGCGCCTCGGCCGCCGAGGAGACGCTGGAGGAGATCGTCGATCACCTGGCCGGCGCGCATATGTGCTTCATCACTGCAGGAATGGGCGGCGGAACCGGAACCGGCGCTGCCCCGATCATCGCCCAGGCGGCGCGCGAACTGGGCGTGCTGACGGTCGGCGTGGTGACCAAGCCCTTCGCTTTCGAAGGCGCCAAGCGCATGCGCCAGGCCGAGGATGGCGTCGAGGCGCTGCAGAAGGTCGTGGACACGCTCATCATCATCCCCAACCAGAATCTTTTCCGGTTGGCGAACGAGAAGACCACCTTCACCGAAGCCTTCGCGATGGCCGACGACGTCCTTTACCAGGGCGTCAAGGGTGTGACCGACCTGATGGTCCGGCCCGGCATGATCAACCTCGACTTCGCCGACGTTCGCGCGGTGATGGACGAGATGGGCAAGGCGATGATGGGCACCGGCGAGGCCGATGGCGAGGACCGCGCACGCCAGGCCGCCGAGAAGGCGATCGCCAACCCGCTCCTCGACGAGATCAGCCTCAACGGCGCGAAGGGCGTGCTGATCAACATCACCGGCGGCTACGACATGACGCTGTTCGAGCTCGACGAGGCCGCGAACATCATCCGCGACAAGGTCGATCCGGATGCCAACATCATCGTCGGCTCGACGCTCGATCCCGAAATGGAAGGCGCCATCCGCGTTTCGGTTGTTGCAACCGGGATCGAGGCGCAAGCCGACGCACTGACGCTCGATGTCCCCCGGCGCAAGCTGTCCGAGCCGCTGGTGCCCATGACCCAGGCCGAGCAGACAAAGCAGCCCGAGCCGCGCCCCGAGCCC
>SLKW01000494.1 GCA_007134405.1 Paracoccaceae bacterium | reverse complement strand
TCGCGCCATCGGCCGCGCCCGCGGATGATGCCGGGCACCGCCCGCCCGCTCCGCCGCCGGGGCGCGCGCCATGACACTCAACTTCCTGGTCCTCGCGGCGCTGGGATACGTGGCCTTTCTCTTTGCCATCGCCTGGGCCGCCGAGCGCCAGGCGGATGCCGCGCGACGGCAGGGCCGGCCCTTCCGGCTGTTGCGCTCGCCGCTGATCTACACGCTGTCGCTGTCGGTCTACTGCACTGCCTGGACATTCTACGGCGCGGTCGGCTACGCGGCGCGGTCGGGGCTCGAATTCATCACCATCTACCTCGGCCCCACGCTCGTGTTCGTCGGCTGGTGGGGGCTCTTGCGCAAGCTCGTCCGCGTCGGCAAGGCACAGAACGTCACCTCGATCGCCGACATGATCTCGTCCCGCTACGGAAAGTCGAACGTGCTGGGCGTCATGGTCACGCTCCTCGCCGTCGCCGCCACCACGCCCTATATCGCGCTGCAGCTGCAATCGATCTCGCTGTCGTTCGCGGCCTTCGCCGGCGACGCCGAATTCGCGCCCCAGCAGATGGCGCTCTGGACGGCGGCGGGGCTGGCGGTCTTCACCATCCTCTTCGGTACCCGCAACCTCGATGCCAAGGAACAGCACCACGGCGTCGTCATTGCCATCGCGGTCGAGGCGGTGGTCAAGCTGGTGGCGCTTCTGGCCGTCGGCGCCTTCGTGGTCTGGGGGCTGGCCGACGGGCCCGCCGACGTCATGGCCCGCGTCCAGGCCGCCTCGCGCGCCGAATGGGTGATCCAGCCGGGCCGCTGGCTGGGCCTGACGCTGCTGGCCGGCATTGCCATCGTCACCCTGCCGCGCATGTTCCAGGTCCTGGTGGTCGAGAATGCCGACGAGCGCCATCTCTCGGTCGCATCCTGGGCCTTCCCCCTCTACCTGTTCCTCATGAGCCTCTTCGTCCTGCCCATCGCGGTCGTCGGGCTCGAACTGCTGCCGGCGGGCATGAACCCCGACATGTTCGTCCTCACCCTGCCCCTGGCGACCGGCCAGGACGAACTGGCGATGCTGGCGTTCCTGGGCGGCTTCTCGGCCGCGACCTCGATGGTCATCATCGCCTCGATCGCGCTCTCGACCATGGTGTCGAACCATATCGTCGTGCCGTCCTGGCTCTGGTACCGGGCGCGGGCGGGCCACATGCCGGGCAATGTGCGCGGGCTGGTGCTGAATTCGCGCCGCGTCGCCATCGGCGTCATCCTGGCGCTGGGGTATCTCTATTACGCCGTCTCGGGCGGCGGCGCGGCGCTCGCCGCGATCGGGCTCATCGCCTTCGTCGGCATGGCGCAGGTCCTGCCGTCGCTCATCGGCGCGCTCTACTGGCGCGGCGCCACCCGCATCGGCGCCGCGGCGGGGCTGATCTCGGGCGCGCTGGTCTGGCTCTACGCGCTCTTCCTGCCCTCCTTCGGCCCCGATGTCGTCTTCAGCGCCCGCCTCATGGCCGAAGGCGCCTTCGGCCTCTCCTGGCTGCGCCCGCACGCGCTCTTCGGCGTCACCGCGCTCGACCCGCTCCTGCACGCGCTCTTCTGGTCGCTCGCGCTCAATGCGACGGCCTTCATCGCGGGCTCGCTCGCGTCCTTTCCCAACCCGCTGGAACGCCTGCAGGGCGCACAATTCGTCAACGCCTTCGATCTTTCGCCCGACCCCGAGGCCGCCGCCGCGCGCGGCTGGATGCCGCCGCAATCGCGCTTCGAGCCCGAGGCCGAGGACCTGCTCGCCATGGCCCAGCGCATCATGGGCACGACCGAGGCGCAGGGCTTCTTCCAGGCCGAGGCCGCCGAACAGGGCAAGCAGGGCTACCTGCCCGACCCGACGCCCGCCTTCCTCGACAAGCTGGAGCTGCGCCTGGCCAGTTCCGTCGGCACCGCCACGGCGCATGCGATGATCGCCCAGATCACCGGCGGCAGCCTCGTCTCGGTCGAGGCGCTGATGGCGGTCGCCTCGGAAACCGCCCAGATCATGGAGCATTCCGCCCAGCTCGAAGCCAAGTCCGAAGAACTCGCCCGCACCGCCCGCCAGTTGCGCGAGGCGAACGAACTGCTGCAGAAGCTCTCCGTCCAGAAGGACAGCTTCCTGTCGCAGATCAGCCATGAATTGCGCACCCCGATGACCTCGATCCGCGCCTTCTCGGAAATCCTCATGGACGACGAGATCACCGGCGAGGAGCAGATCAAGTACGCCCGCATCATCCACGACGAAAGCATCCGCCTGACGCGCCTTCTGGACGATCTGCTCGACCTCAGCGTGCTCGAACACGGTCAGGTCAACCTGGACATCGAGGAGGCGAACCTGTCGGATCTGATCGACAAGGCGCTCACCGCCTCGAACTCGGTCCAGCCGAGTCGCGAGTTCCGCATCCTGCGCAATCCGGCCGAGGAGCAGGTCACGCTCCGGACCGATACCGGGCGGCTCACGCAGGTCTTCATCAACGTGCTGTCGAACGCGCGCAAGTATTGCGACGCCGAACACCCCGTCATGCGCATCACCGTCCGCCGCCGGGGACCGAAGGTGAATGTCGATTTCATCGACAACGGCTCGGGCATCCCGAAGAAGAGCCAGGCGCTGATCTTCGAGAAGTTCTGGCGCCTGACCGACACCCACAAGGCCGGCGGCGCCGGACTCGGGCTGGCGATCTGCCGCGAGATCATGCTGAACCTCGGCGGCGACATCACCTATGTGCCGGGCCAGGGCGGCGCGGATTTCCGCGTGAGCTTCCCGACCACGCTCGACCCCGCCCGCGCCCGCGCCAAGAAACGCGAGGCGGCCGAGTAGCCGCCGTCAGCCCCCGCCTCGGCCAAGGACGCCCTCCACGGTCTCCCGCCCCTCGTCAGGCTGTGCGTGCCGCACGAACCTTCCTCGCGTTGGGCCGGGCGCCGCGCCTGCGGCGCGGCGAACAGAAAGGGGAGAGCTGCCGCCCGACCGCCGCCCGTCCCCGTCTCGGGCCGGCCGGGAACGGGCCCTCGGGTCGCGCACGACACGCGGCGCCGCGCCCGATGCAAAGGCGCGGCCACCGCTCGGCGGGCGCGCTCGGGCCGCTCGGGCTACTGGTCGGGCCGGTGCGTCAGCGGATGGTGGCGTCGATGATGGCCGAGATCTCGTCGTCCGATGCGGTCATCACCTCGGCGACCCTGGGGTCCATCATGTCGGCGAAAGCCGCGGTGTTCATACGGGCGATGAACACGTCGCCCTCCGAGGTCTGGTAGATGCTCACCCGGCAGGGCATGAACGCCGAAATCGGCCGCGACTCGTCATGGCCGAGGATCTCGGCGCTGTATTTGCCCGAACATGCGTCGAAGATGATCACCGGATCCAGCGTGTAGCCGCGCTCCGACAGCACGCCGGCCATGTTGGTTTCATTGAGCAGGCTCCAGCCGGCCTCCGCGACCTCGGCGCGAAAGGCGCTGACGGTCTCGGCAAAGCTCTTGGGGCTGGGAACGACCTGAACCATTTCGGCTTCGGGTTGCTCCGCGGCGGCGGGCTGCGGCATCACGCTGGCCGCGGCCAGAAATACCGCCGCGGCCATCACCGCCGACAGGCGGCGCAGCACGGCCAAAGAAAGCGTATTCGAATGCGTCATGGGTTGAACCTCCTTTATGCACATAATCATATATTAACGATTTCGGAGATTTTATTCAACCCGCGGCACCGGTCCCGGCCCTGCACCTCCCGCGCGACGGGGCGGCCAGCGGCGCCGCCTCAAGACCCGCCGCCGCCCAGCGGCGTCTCGACCACGCGCATCAGCTGCGCCCGGATGTCGATGCCAAAGTGGTGGTCATAGGCCAGCCAGCCCGCCGTCACGGCAAAGGCCCAGATGACGCTGAAGAGCGAGCCGACAAGGAAATATTCGGCGAATTCGCGGCGGTCGAGCTCCTTGAACCGGGCGACGGTCTTCAGCGCGATCACGGCGGCGATGATCTCCCAGCTGCGCGACAGGATGCCGATGGCAAGCAGAAGCCGCTCCAGCCAGCCGATGATCCAGCCCGCGGCCTGCGCCGGACCCGCGCCCTCGCCGTCGCTGCCGCCCTTGCCTTCCGTGCCGACCTTCAGCCCGGTCAGCACGAACAACTGGCGGCAGGCCCAGTTGCCGCCGCCGGTCAGCAGATAGAGCGCCACGATCGTGTAGGCCAGCCCATGCGCGATCTCGATCATCCCAGCCCCCTCATCCGAACCCCCTCACCCGAGCCCCTGGCCCGCGTCGAGCGCCACCAGGGCGGCCTCCACCGCCCGCCATTGCGCGACATAGGCGTCGTGATTTCCGGCGCCGCGCACCTTGTAGATGCTGTGCACGGAAACCTCGCGCCGCCGCGCCAGTTCGGCCGCGGTGACGCCGGCCATCAAGGCCGCGATATCCGCGCGCTGCTGCTCGGTCCAGCCCCGCTCGATCGCCGACAGCCCGGCGCCCAGCGCGTCGAGCAGGGTTTCGGTCAGGGGCGCGTCCTCCAGC
This sequence comes from Paracoccaceae bacterium, assembly GCA_007134405.1. Lineage (GTDB taxonomy): Bacteria > Pseudomonadota > Alphaproteobacteria > Rhodobacterales > Rhodobacteraceae > Pararhodobacter. The sequence continues at coordinate 2,559 of SLKW01000494.1, read as the reverse complement.
GAAAAGCGGTAGAAGACGCCCGCCTTCTTGTCGTTGAGCTTCTCCCGCGCCCGCGCCAGGCCCGGTCCCATCATGTTCCAGGCCTTGTCGGGGTTGACCGGCGTGCGGATCTCGGCCTGCCCGATCACGAAGCGGCAGTCGATGCCCGCCGCCATCAGCTCCAGCCGCAAGCCGCGCACGAGCGGCACCGCCTGCGCCAGGCTCCGCGCCAGCCCCTGGAACTCGTCGCCCAGCGTGATCGTCAGCGCCGAGGCCAGGGCGTCGGAATGCGCCGCGTTGCAGGCCTCGACCGCGGCGTTGAACCGGGCGTGCAGCGCCTCGGGCACCGGCGCGCGCCCGCTGCGCACCAGATCGCCCATCACCACAGAAAATCGCTGCGCCGGTTCACCCTGCATGGGGTCCATCCTGATATGTAACCGATTTTGGGTCAATACGCATTTTGACCCTTTAAAGGTTACACTTGGCCGGGCGGTGCCCCCACCCCGCGGCGCATTTCCTTTCGCAAGGCTTACACCAGCGGCCTCCACTGCCACCCACTTGCCACCCAAGTGCCACCCGCTTGCCACCCCTCTGCCCCACGCCTCCTGGCAGCCCATCTGATGGGCGCCCCACCCCGCATCCGGGCGTCACTCGGGCCGCGCCTCGACCGCGCCGGGCTCGGCGAATTGCAGCGCATGGAGCCGCGCATAAGCCCCTCCGCGGGCGATCAGCGTGGCGTGATCGCCCTCCTCCACGGCCTGCCCGCGCTCCATCACGACGATCTTGTCGGCCCGCCGCACCGTCGCCAGACGATGCGCGATCACCAGCGTCGTGCGTCCCTCGGAAAGCCGGTCAAGCGCTTGTTGTACAAGGGATTCCGACCGCGCGTCCAATGCCGAGGTCGCCTCGTCCAGAAGTAGGATCGGCGCGTCGCGCAGAAGCGCCCGCGAAATCGCCACCCGCTGCCGCTGCCCGCCCGAGAGCGCCGAGCCGCGCGGCCCGACCCGCGTCTCCAGCCCCTCCGGCAGCGCCGAGGCGAAATCGGAGACATGCGCCGCATCGAGCACCTCGCGCAACCGCGCCGCGCTCACGCCCTGCGCGCCCATCAGGATATTGTCGCGCAACGTCTCGTCGAACAGCGCACTGTCCTGCGCCACCACCGCAAACAAGCCCCGCAACCCCTGCAGGTCCATCGCCCGGATATCCCGACCGCCGATCGTGATCCGCCCCGCCTGCGGATCCGCAAGCCGCGTCAAGAGCGTGAACACCGTCGTCTTCCCCGCGCCCGACGGCCCGACCAGCGCCGTCGTCCGCCCCGCCTCGGCCACCAGGTCGAACCCACGCAGCACGGGCTCGCTCTCATAGGCGAAATGCACGCCCTCGAACCGCACGACGGTCTCGCGCCGATCGGGCAGCGGCGCCAGCGGCCCGGCGGGCTGGGTGATCCGCGGCGCGACCTGCAGCAGCGCATAGACCCGCTCCAGGCTCGCCAGCGCCGTCTGCCAGGCGCCATTGAGCGCGCTGAGGCTGCGCAGGGGTTCGATCAGCAGCGCGAAGGCGGTGAAGAAGGCCATGAACTGCCCCACCGTCCGCTCGCCCGCCAGGATCTGCGCGCCGCCATAGACCAGGACCAGCGCAAAACCCAGCGCGGCGACCAGATCGGCCAGCGACCCCATGCTGGCCGACCCCGCGATGGTGCGCACCTGCGCCTTGCGGAACCGCCCGAGCACCCGCTGGAAGCGCGCGCCCTCATGCGCCTCGAGCCCGCTGCGCTGGATCGTGAAGATGCCGTGGAAAATCTCGTCGAGCCGGGTCGAGGCCTCGGCCGAGTAGATCCGCGCATCGACGCCGATCCGCCGCACGATGCGCTGCAGGACGAGGATCGGCAGGATCAGAAGCGGAATGCCGATCAGCGCGATCAGCGTCCAGCGCCAGTCGATCCAGAGCGCCGCACCCAGAAGCGCGACCACCGAGACCCCGTCGCGCGCCACTTTCGGCAGCACGGCGGTGAAAAGCCCCCCCAGCGCCTTGCTGTCGCCGCGCACCCGCTCGATCAGCGCGCCCGGCGGGTGGCGGTGGAAGAAGCCGTGATCGAGCCGCATCAGATGCGCCAGAAGCGCATGCTGCATCTCGGCCATGACCTTTTCCGAAAGCCAGGCGAACATCGTTTTGTGGATCAGCGAGGCGACGGCGCGGATGACGAAGGCCCCGGCGATGGCGGCCGCCACCCAGCCGATCATGTCGCCCCGCCCGCCGACCAGGATCTGGTCGAAAAGGGGCTCGATCAGAAGCGAGAACGCCCCCAGCATGCTGCCCTCGAGCGCCATAAGCAGCACGCCGGCAATCAGGAAGACCAGCCGCTGGCGGACATGCCCGCGCCAGAGCCACCCGACCAGCACGCGGTCGGCGGGCCGGGACTGCGCCTCCAGGTCTTCGGGGGGTGCCGGCGGGGGGGCGGGCTGCGGCAGGGGGTGCGGCTGCATCGCCGGGCTCCGTCGGATGGGTCGGCGCTGTCTTAGCGCGATTCGGCGCCGGATTGAACCGGGGGCCGGGAAAAGAAGTAACGGAAAAGGGGAAGGG
>SLKW01000321.1 GCA_007134405.1 Paracoccaceae bacterium | reverse complement strand
GCAGTTCGCATTGAGATCGAGTTGAGCGACGACGGCGCAGACGGGCTTCTACTCTGGCGTCTGTCGCGTGGGACGAAGGATCGCCCGCGCGCGGTGGATGCACTGGGTTTGCCGATTCTGACCCTTGGGGCCGATGGCGCGCCCTTGGCGGTGAATGCCTCGATGCGGCGCTACCTCGACTGGTCGCCCGTCGAGGCGGCTCCGCCATCCGAGCCGGTGCGGAACTTTCTGACCGAGGGGCTGGGCGGGATCGCTGCGGGCGGTAGCCGGACCGTGCGCCTGCCCGTAGGCGGCGAGACGATCGCCTGCCTGGCCTTCGCGGTGTCGGGCCATGACGGACAACTCGATATCGTCCTTCTGCCGCTCTGGCTGAGTGCTCAAGCCAAAGTTCCGACTGAACGGCCGGATTTCGACGACCTACCGGTCGCGTTGGCGCAATTGGCCCCGGATGGGCGGATCGAGGCGACGAACCGGCTGGCGCGAATGCTGCTGGGGCTTGCACCGGGTGAAGAGCGGTATTTCTGGGAAGTGGTCGAGGGCTTGGGGCGGCCGGTTGCCGACTGGTTTGAGGACGCGCGCGCCGGGCGGGCGCTCAACCGCCCCGAAGTGGTGAGCGCGACCCTACCGGCTCAGGAAACCTTTGTTCAGATCACGCTGCGCCGCGCCGCTGGGCCGGGTGCTGAGCAGCGGCTGGTGGCGGTTCTGACCGACGCCACCGAACTGAAATCGCTGGAAGCGCGCTTCGTTCAGAGCCAGAAGATGCAAGCCATTGGCCAACTCGCCGGTGGGGTGGCACACGATTTCAACAATCTGCTGACCGCAATCTCGGGCCATTGCGACCTGTTGTTGATGAACCGCGATCATTTCGATCCGGATTTCGCCGATCTCACGCAGATCCAGCAGAACACCAACCGCGCGGCTGCGCTCGTGCGGCAACTGCTCGCGTTCTCGCGCAAGCAAACGCTCAAGCCCGAGTTGCTCACGCTCGAAAGCCTGCTGGAGGAGTTGACGCATCTGCTGACCCGGCTTGTGGGCGAGCGGATCACCCTGACTCTCGATCACGAGGCGACGCTGGGCCGGATCCGTGCCGACCGGCGGCAACTCGAGCAGGTGATCATGAACCTCGTCGTGAATGCGCGCGATGCTATGCCGATGGGCGGCGAAATCCGGATCGAGACGCGGAGCGCGCAGCTGAACTCGGAGACCGAATTGGGCGGTGCGCGCCTGGCACCCGGCCACTATGCCGTGATTCGCATTATCGATGAGGGCGTGGGCATCCCGCCCGACCTGATCGACAAGGTCTTCGAGCCCTTTTTCACAACCAAGCGGACCGGCGAGGGTACCGGTTTGGGGCTGTCGACGGCCTATGGAATCGTCAAGCAGATGGGCGGCTACATATTCGCCGATTCAATTGAAGGGGCCGGCACGACCTTCTCAGTCTATTTTGCGATGGAGCGCGGCGAGCTCGTCACTTCGCCGTCGCGCGGCACCGAAACAAACGTTGCCGCCTTGGCGCAACATGCCGCCATCAGCCCCGAGGCCGAAGAAGCCGAGGCGCCCACCGGTACCGCCGTTGTGGAAAGGCCGGTCAAGTCCCTCCCGACATCTGATGCGCCGATGGCCTCGATGCGCGTCGGTGCCATCGTTCTGCTCGTCGAGGATGAGGCGCCAGTCCGCGCCTTCGCCGCCCGTGCGCTTCGCATTCAGGGCTATCAGGTGATCGAGGCCGAGAGCGGCGAGCAGGCGCTTGACTACCTCTCAGATACCGAGATGCGCGTCGACATCTTCGTCACCGACGTGATCATGCCTGGCCTTGACGGACCTTCGTGGGTCGCCGAAGCGCTCAAGGTCCGGCCCGGCACGCCGGTCGTTTTCATCTCGGGCTATACAGAGGATACGGTAAGCGCCGGCGTCGCGCGGACGCCCCGGTCGATTTTTCTGGGCAAGCCTTTTTCGCTGGAGCAATTCAGCACCGCCATCGTAAAGCAATTGGCCGACTGGCCGCAAAACGAGCGACGCCTCAAGGTCGTCTCTTCCCAGGAAAAGGTTTAGAGTATCCGTCTTGATCAAGCTGTTTTTGGCGTCCATGCGCGATCTTGTTGGACGAGTGCGTTGGCGAGTTGGATCAGCTTTCGCATGAGCCTTCTCTGGCCATTTGCGATGGGGGCCTCGATCGGCGTGCTGTACATCGCCTTGACGGATGTAATGCGCGGCCTGTCTCGTGGTTCCGCCGCGCTGGCCTTCGGGCTTGGCGTGTTCGGGGTTAACTGGGCGCTGTTCATGACCTTCGTGCCGATGGTGTTTCCCGACGCACTGGCGGATACCGCGCTGCGGGTCGGTCTCGATATCCTGTTCGTTACCGGCGTGGCATTCCTGGTGGCAGTGCCGTGCCCTCGGGTGGCGGGCTGACCGAGCCTGCGTGCCCTGCGAATGGTCAGGGCGAGATAGCCAAAGAAACCCGCGGGCATGACGAAGGTGTTATAGGCGACCCAGACATCGGTAGAGAAGCTGCGCCACACCGCCTCGTTCGCCGCGGCCAGCACCAGCAGGACGGCGGCGAAGCGACGAGTCAGCCAGGTCCAGCCCGCGGGCGACAGCGTCACCATCCCGCCCATGACGCCCGAGAGCAAAGCCTGCCCGCGCGCCAGCCCGACCCAGAGGACGACCGAGAGCGTCAGGCACACCAACGTCGTGCGCATTTTGAAGAAGCGCTCGTCGTTGAAGCCCACGGTCAGCGCGCCGGCCAGCGACATGATGATCAGGGTCAGCACCTGCACCGGGGTAATCCGGCCGGTCAGCCGCCACATGGCCAGGCTTGAGGCCAGCACCACCGGTACGAAGCCGCCCACCAGTAGCACGAAGCCGTCCCAGTCGCGGCCCACAAGGTACAGCTCTGCTCGCGCACCATCAGATAAACGGCGACGAAGCCGAGGATCGGCCCGAACTCCAGCGCTGCCTTCAACCGTGGCCCGATCCCGGCGGCGTGCAGCGCGGCTTCGACCGGCTCGCTCATGCGGCTCTGGCCTCGGCATCGAGCAGCACCACCTGCCCGCTCTGGCCGTCCACCCGCACGCGCTGCCCGTCCGTCAGCCGCGTGGTGGCATCCGCCACGCCTGCCACCGCCGGCAACCCGTATTCGCGCGCCACCATGGACCCGTGCGAGACCGCACCGCCGGTCTCCATCACCAGCGCACCGGCCTGCAGGAATAGTGGCGTCCAGCCCGGATCGGTGCTGCGGCAAACCAGAACCTCGCCGCGTTCCAGCTTTGCGCCCGCAGGATGCAGGATCACCCGCACGCGGCCCTCATGCGTGCCGGCCGAGACCGGCAGGCCCGCCAGCACGCCCCTCGGCCTCCTTGGCCTGCACGCCGAAGATCGCCTCGCCGTCCGAGGTCATCCAGCGCGGCACCGCGCGGCGGGTCTTATCGCGCTCGTAGTCGGCGCGGGCGGTGGCGGATTTGGCGCGCAGATCACCCGCCCGCCCGGCCTCCAATTCCAGCAGGTCATCGAGGCGCTGTGAGCTACACATGCGGGCAGTGAGCACCTGCCCGCATTTTTTCGCAAGGCGCCCGGATTCAGTTACGGGGCGACGAAGTGCTATCCCTCTCAATCAATTCAAGAGGCAGCACCTTATGGCCCCCGGGCGCGGCGTCGCCCTCCATCAGAGCGATTATGACTTTTGCGGCGGCCTCGCCGATTGCCCGGCGCGGCTGACATATCGTCGTCAGAGCCGGCGTGATGTGCGCAACGAGTTCAATATTGTCGAACCCGACGACCGAGACATCCTTCGGCACCCGCAAGCCGCGACGTTGCACCTCGCCGATGAAACCGCAGGCGATCTCGTCGCTGGCGCAGAACACCGCCGTCGGCCGGTCTGGCCGCGCGATCCATTCGCAGGCCCCGCGCCGACCCGATTCGAGCGAGAAATCGCCCGGAAAGAACCAGTCCTCCCGAACCGGCAGGCCGCGCTCGGCGAGCGCGGCGCGCGCGCCCTGCGCACGCGCTTGGGCGAGGACGTTGCCCTCGGGGCCGAGCAGATGCCCGATTTGCCGATGACCGAGCCCGGCCAGATGCGCCATCGCCAGGCGCGCGCCGGCGGCGTTGTCGACCCGGATCGTCGGCGTCGCCAGCCCCTCGATCCATTCGCAGACCATGACGACCGGGGGCGATTGCCTGTCGGGCAGCAGGTCATCGGCCGGCAGCGTGCCATCGAACACGAGCAATCCGTCGGCGCGGCTTCGATCGAGCGTCCGGGCGATGTGCCTCTCCACCCCCGGCCCCTGCGTATCGACGACGAGCAGGTTGTAGCCCGCGGGCGCCAGAACCGCCGAGACCCCCGCCATGATCCGCGAGAAGAACGGGTTCGCGAGGTTCGGCACCAGCGCCACCACGCCCATGGTTCGCCGCTGCCGAAGGTTCCGCGCCGATTGGTTAATCGTATAGCCGGTCGCCTGCACCGCGGCGCGCACGGCTTCGAGCGTGGCGGCCGAGACCACTTCGGGCTTCGACAACGCCCGGCTGACGGTGGCCGTGGAGACGCCCGCGACTCGTGCGACATCCCGGATCCGCGGTGTGTGACGGTTCATCGCTGTTCCTAGTTCCCATTTGGGTTCAAGCACATAACAAGGCCCGGGAAAAGATATTGTAATCGATTGCATCTCGTGTAACTTCGATAGTGTAATCGATTACAACAGCTCGGGAAGAGGCTGAGGGAGGAAAAACATGCGGACCCTGAAAGGGCCGGCGCTGTTTCTGGCGCAGTTCGCCGGAGACGAAGCTCCGTTCGATAGCTGGCAAACGATCACCGCCTGGGCCTCGGGCTGCGGCTATGTTGGCGTGCAGGTGCCCAGCGGCGATAGCCGCTTGCTGGATTTGAAGCGCGCGGCTGAAAGCCAGGACTATTGCGATGAAATCGCGGGCCAGGCGCAAGAGAACGGCGTTGCGATCACCGAATTGTCGGCGCATCTTCAAAGCCAGCTCGTCGCGGTGCATCCCGCCTACGATGCGCTATTCGACGCATTCGCCGCCCCGCAAGTGCGCGGAAACTCGAAGGCCCGGCAGGAATGGGCGGTCGAAGAGACTCGCAAGGCCATCGTTGCCTCGCGCCGGTTCGGCTGCGCGTCGCTCGCCGCCTTTTCGGGCGCGCTCGCCTGGCCCTATTTCTACCCTTGGCCGCAACGCCCGCCGGGGTTGATCGAGGAAGCATTCGACGAACTCGCCCGGCGCTGGCACCCGCTCCTTGACGCCGCCGAGGAGAACGGCATCGACATCGCCTTCGAGATCCACCCTGGTGAAGATCTGCACGACGGCGCGAGCTTCGAAATGTTCCTCGACCGCGTCGGCGGCCATCCCCGCGCGAACATGCTCTACGATCCCTCGCATTATCTGCTGCAGGGGCTGGACTATATCGATCATCTCGACATCTACCGCGACCGGATCCGCGCGTTTCACGTAAAGGATGCCGAGTTGAACCCGACCGGACGGCAGGGCGTCTATGGCGGCTACCAGGCCTGGGTCGACCGCGCCGGGCGCTTCCGTTCGCCTGGCGACGGGCAGGTGGATTTCGGCGCCATCTTCTCGAAGCTGACCGCGAACGGGTTCGACGGCTGGGCAGTGGTGGAATGGGAATGTCCGCTCAAGCACCCCGAGAACGGTGCGCGCGAGGGGGCGCGCTTCGTGCGCGATCACATCATCCGGGTCACGGACAAGGCGTTCGACGATTTCGCCGGCGCCGGCACTGACCGGGCCGCAAACCGCCGGCTTCTCGGGCTGGAGGGCTGAGCGATGGCTGCCCCCCCTCCGATCCGGCTGGGCATGGTGGGCGGCGGCGAGGGCGCGTTCATCGGCGCGGTGCACCGGACGGCGGCGCGGCTCGACGGACAGTTCGCGCTGGTCGCCGGCGCCCTTGCCTCGACGCCCGAGCGCGCCCGTGCCTCGGGACAAGCGCTCGGACTGGCGGCGGATCGGGTCTACGACGATTTCGAGACGATGGCGGCGCAGGAAGCCGCGCGCGAGGATGGGGTCCAAGCGGTGGCGATCGTCACGCCGAACCACATGCACGCCGCCCCGGCCTGCGCCTTCCTCGACCGTGGCATCCACGTGATCTGCGACAAGCCGCTGGCCGCCACGCGCGAGGACGCGCGCGCCATCGCCGAAGCAGCTGTGCGCTCGGATGCGCTATTCGTACTCACCCACAACTACACCGGTTACCCGATGGTGCGCGCGGCACGCGAGTTGGTGGCTTCGGGCGCGCTGGGGCAGGTGCGGGTGGTACAGGTGGAATACGCGCAGGACTGGCTGACCGAACCCGTTGCCAACAAGCAGGCTGACTGGCGCTCGGACCCGGCACGCGCCGGGGCCGGGGCGGTGGGCGACATCGGCACGCATGCGTTCAATCTGGCGGAATTCGTCACCGGACTGCGGGTCGAGTCGCTGGCGGCGGAACTGTCGAGCTTCGTCACGGGCCGGAAGGTGGACGACAACGCCCACCTGATGCTCCGTTTCGACGGCGGCGCACGCGGACAGCTCTGGGCGAGCCAGGTCGCGGTGGGCAACGAAAACGCGCTGCGGCTGCGGGTGCATGGCGCTAAGGGCGGGCTCGAATGGGAGCAGGAGGCGCCCGACCGGCTGTGGTTCACGCCCTATGGCGAACAGAAGCGCTTGATGACCCGCGGCGGCGCTGGCTCGGGCTCCGCCGCTGACCGGCTGACCCGCATCCCGGCGGGGCACCCGGAGGGGTATATCGAGGCGTTAGCCAACCTCTATGTCGAGGCCGCCCGCGCGATCCGAGCGCACGGCGACGGCGGCGCGACACCGGACGTCCATTTCCCTACACTCGGTGATGGGCTCAGGGGCATGGCCTTCATCGACGCCTGCCTGCGCTCGTCGGCGCGGGATGCGGCCTGGACGGTGCTCGAGCCATGAGGAAGGCCTGCGCATCATACCCGGCCCGGCGCCATCCGGGCGACTTTCGACCAACGCAACCAAGGGAGAGAAACAATGAAACATGTCCTTATCGCCGGCACTGCCGCAATGCTTCTTGCCGG
>SLKW01000074.1 GCA_007134405.1 Paracoccaceae bacterium | reverse complement strand
GTTCGTGCTGGCACGACGCCACCTCGTGGTGGTGCTTGTCGACATTCATGCCGATCGCCTTCATCGTCGACAGCATCTCGGAGCGCATGTCCTGGCCGGCATCGATCGGGTTGACCGGGAAATAGCCGCCCTTGATGCCGGGGCGGTGGCCCATGTTGCCGGATTCGTATTCGGTATCCGAATTCCACGCCCCGTCGATCGCGTCGACCTCGTAGGCGACCTTGTTCATGCTCACCGAGAAGCGCACGTCGTCGAAGACGAAGAACTCGGCCTCGGGGCCCCAGTAGGAGGTGTCGCCGATGCCGGTGGACTTCAGATAGGCCTCGGCCTTCTGCGCGGTCGAGCGCGGGTCGCGTTCATAGGATTCGCCGGTGTCGGGCTCGACCACGCTGCAATGCAGGCAGAGCGTCTTGTCGGCATAGAACGGGTCGATATAGGCGGTTTCGGTATCCGGCATCAGCTTCATGTCGGACTGGTCGATCGTCTTCCAGCCGGCGACCGAGGAGCCGTCGAACATGAAGCCCTCTTCGAGGAAATCCTCGTCGACGAGATGCGCCATCACGGTGACGTGCTGCATCTTGCCGCGCGGATCGGTGAAGCGGACGTCGACGTATTCGACCTCTTCGTCCTTGATCTTGCTGAGAACCTTCTCGACGCTCATGTGACTCCCCTGAGTTCTGAGTGAAACGGTGACTTAAACGGCATCCTCGCCGGACTCGCCGGTGCGGATGCGGATGACCTGTTCGACGGGCGAGACGAAGATCTTGCCGTCGCCGATCTTGTCGGTGCGCGCCGCAGAGACGATGGCATCGACGGCGGCTTCGACCATGTCGTCGGCCAGCACCACCTCGATCTTCACCTTGGGCAGGAAATCGACGACGTATTCCGCGCCCCGGTAAAGTTCGGTGTGACCTTTCTGGCGGCCGAAGCCCTTGACCTCGATCACCGAAAGCCCCTGAATGCCGATCTCCTGCAGCGCCTCCTTCACCTCGTCGAGTTTGAAGGGCTTGATGATGGCTTCGATCTTCTTCATGGCGGTCACTCCCTGGCGGTTGCTGCCGGACCCGCGGCCCACAGATCACGTCCGGCGCCGGCCCTCAATCGGGCAAACGGCGCGGCGGCGAGGGGTTGGCGGGCACGGGCTGATAATTCGTCCGAATTGCACAAGTTTCGCGCAATGTGATCGAAACTTATGCGGAACGCAAATGCAGAGAGTCGCGAAATGACCGATTTGCTGTCATCTGCCCAAATGCGCGCCGTTGAAGGCGCCGCCATCGACTCGGGCCGGGTGAGCGGGCTCAGGCTGATGGAGCGCGCCGGCCAAGGGGCGATCGAGGCCATCCTGAGCGAATGGCCCGAGTTACAGGTCGCGCCGGGGCGCGCGGCGATCCTGTGCGGGCCGGGCAACAACGGCGGCGACGGATTCGTCATCGCGCGCGCCCTGGCCCTGCGCGGCTGGCGCGTGGCGTGCTTTGCCCTGACCGAAAAGGCCACGGGCGACGCGGCCACCATGCGCAAGCGCTGGCAGACGCAGGGCGCGACGGAACGCCTGGATGCGTTCGACGCCGAGGCGGTGGCGCCCGGCACGCTGGTGATCGACGCGCTTTTCGGCACCGGTCTGGGCCGGCCAGTCGCGCCCCGGATCTGGCGTCCGCTGGCCGCGGCGCAGGCGTGGGGCGCGCGGCTGGTGGCGGTCGATATCCTGTCGGGGCTCTGTTCGGACAGCGGGCGGGTCCGCGCCGAGGGCGGCTACCTGGACCGCCCGGCGGATCTGACGGTCACCTTCCAGTCCCGCAAGCTGGGCCATGCGCTGGCGCCGGGTGGCGCGCTGTCGGGGCCTGTGCGCGTCGCGCCCATCGGGATCGAGGCCGAGTTGTCGGAGTATCGGGCCGCGCATCCCGCCGCGGTCGTCCGCCTGGCGCGGATTGATCCGGCGGTGGCGGTCAAGGCGCAGGGGCACAAGTACAGCCACGGCCACGCGCTGGTCCTGTCGGGCGGGCCGGGACGCGGGGGTGCCGCGCGGCTGGCGGCGCGGGCGGCGCTCAGGATCGGGGCGGGGCTGGTGACGCTGGGCTGCCCGCCCGCCGCGCTGATCGAGAACGCGGCGCGGCTTGACGCGGTGATGCTGCGGCCGCTGCGCGACGGGCGGGCGCTGGCCGACTTGTTGGCCGATGCCCGGCTGAACGCGCTCTGCCTCGGCCCCGGCCTGGGGCTGGATGCGCGCGCCGAAGGGCTGCTCGCCACCGCGCTCGAAAGCCAGCGGGCGGCGGTGCTGGATGCCGATGCGCTGAGCCTGCTGGCGCGCCGCCCGGCGCTGCGGGAGGCACTGCACGCCGGCTGCGTGCTGACACCGCATGCGGGCGAGTTCGCCCGCCTCGCCCCGGATCTGGCCGCGGCGCTGAACGCGGAACCGGATGACGGGCCGGAAGAGGGGCCAGCGTTCTCGAAGGTCGATGCGGCGCGCGAAGCCGCCGCGCGGCTGGGCTGCACCATGCTGCTGAAGGGCGCCGACACGGTCATCGCCGCGCCCGACGGCGCCTGCCGGGTCAGCGCCGCCTTCGGCGCGGCGGCGGCGCCCTGGCTGGCCACGGCGGGGGCGGGCGACGTGCTGGCGGGCATGATTGCGGGCCTTCTGGCGCGCGGCGTCACGCCACCGGATGCCGCCGAAACAGCGAGCGCCCTGCACCTGGACTGCGCGCGCGCCTTCGGTCCCGGCCTGATCGCCGAGGACCTGCCCGAAGCGCTGCCCGCCGCCCTGCGCGCCCTCGGCTGAACGCCGCCGGACAGCGGCAGGGGCCGGCAGCAGGCAGCTGCGGGCGGGGGGCACGATTCCCTCTCGCCTCCGCGTTTCCTTCTTGCTAGAAGGCGGCCGGTTTCGGCGCTGCCGCGCGGCAGTGCAGGGGCTTCGTGTTCGCGGGTGTGGCGGAATTGGCAGACGCACTTGGTTTAGGTCCAAGCGCCGCAAGGCGTGGGGGTTCAAGTCCCTCCACCCGCACCAGAAGCTTCTTGACAGCGGGTCCGAAAACCGGGCCTTCCAGCCGAAACCGGCGCGCGTTGTTGGCTCGCCGTCCCGCGCCCCTTCCCAGCCCCGGCCGCGCCTCCCGAGCCGGAAATCGCCACGAATCGGTTGCTTTTGCTGGTTTTCGGGGGAAAAGTTAACGGATGTGGGCATGGGACTTCGGGGGAATGCTGGGTGACGGACACGACCGACTGGCCTTCTCTGCGGGGGGAACTGGCCGCCGATATCCGGGACTGGGCGCAGACGCCGCTCGGCGCGACATCGGACTGGCCCCAGGGCCTCCGCGCGGCCATTCTGGTCATGCTCGACAACCCGGAGCCGGCTTTCGTCTTCTGGGGCGCGGAGTTGCGGGTCTTCTACAACGACGCCTACCGGAAGCTGGTGGGAGACCGCCATTCCGAAGCCTTGGGCGCGCCGCTGGAGCGGATCTGGCCCGATTTTGCGCTTGAGGCGCGCGCCCGGATCGACGCGGTCGGCAAGGGCGAGGCGCAGGTTTTCCCCGAAAAGGAATACGTCGTGCCCGCGCTCGATGGCGGCACGCGGAGGCGCTGGTTCCGCGAAACCTGGCTGCCCCTGCGCGACGACGCGGGCGACATCCGGGGCATTACCGGCATGGCGACCGAGACCACCGACCGGGTGCTGGAGGAGCTGGCGCGGCGCGAGGCGACCGATGCCCTCCGCGAGAACCAGACGCGGGCGGCCTTCCTGCACCGGGTGAGCGATGCGTTGCGGGCACAGACCGACGCGCGGGCGGCGATGCGCACGGCGGCCGAGATCCTGGGCGGGCATCTCGGCATCGCCTTCGTCGGCTATGCCGAGGTCGACGCGGCGGGACAGGTGCGGACGGAGGCCGCATACCACGCCCAGGGCAGGGTCCCCGCCGTCGGCGGGCGGTCCCTGAACCTTGAGCATTTGGGGGCGAAGACGGCCGCCCGGCTCCACAAGGGCGAACCGGTATCCGTGCCTGACATCCTTGCCGCCGAAGGCTTCACCGACGAGTACCGCCGGATGGTGGGCGAGCTTGGCGTGCGCAGCTACATGGTGGCGCCGGTCTTCTCGACCGGCCGGCCCGATGCCTACCTCTTCGCGGCGCATGACGGCCCGCGCGTCTGGTCGGAACGGGAGATCGCCTTACTCTGCGACACGGCCGAGCGAACCTATGACGCCGTCAAGCGGGCCAGGACCGAGGAGGTGTCACAAGCCACCGAGTCGCGCTACCGCACGCTCTTCGAGGCGATCGACGAAGGCTTCTGCATTCTGGAGCTGCGCTTCGACGATCCCGACGGGCGCACCGATTACCGCGTCGTCGAGGCGAACCCCGCCTTCTACGGCCGGACGGGGTTTCCAAAGGAAATACTCGGCCGCTGGCTGCGGGACGCCGCGCCCGACCTCGAGGAGCACTGGTACGAGACTTACGGCCGCGTCGCGCGCACGGGTGAGCCCACGCGATTCGAGCAGGAATCGAAGATGCTGGGGCGCTGGTTCGACGTCTACGCGTTCAGACTGGGTGCCGAGGAGGACCGGCGCGTGGGTATCCTCTTCAACGACATTTCCGAACGCAAGCGCCATGAAGAGCAGACCCGGATGCTCATGCGCGAACTCAACCACCGTTCGAAGAACATGCTGACCCTGGTCCAGGCGATCGCGCGGCAGACGGCCTTTTCCGGAACGGACGACTTTCTCGGCAGCTTCGGCAAGCGGATGCAGGCGCTGTCGGCCGCCCAGGATCTGCTGATCGAGCACGCCTGGAAGGCCGTCCCGGTGGCCGATCTGGTCCGTACGCAGCTGTCGCATTTCTTCGACCTGATCGACACCCGCATCGAGATCGGCGGGCCGCCCCTGTCGCTGGCGCCGGATGCCACGCAGGCCCTGGGCCTCGCGCTCCACGAACTGGCGACCAATGCCGCGAAATACGGGGCACTCTCGAACGAGACGGGGCGCATCGCCGTGCGCTGGTCCGTCGCTGAGCAGCCCGCCGCGGAGGAGAACTTCGAGATGTCGTGGCTGGAGCGGGACGGACCGCCCGTCACCCGCCCGGATCGACATGGCTTCGGCTCGAAGGTCACGAGCGACATGGTCGAGGCGAGCACGGGCGGAAAAGTGTCGCTCGACTACGCGCCGCCCGGGCTTGCCTGGCGGTTTAGCTGTCCCGCAGCGAGCGTTCTGGACGGCGGGCCGATCGAAACGGGCGCGGCGCAAGCGGCGCAAGCCGACGCGGTCGCTGACGATCCGACGTGCCATCGCGTGCTCGTGGTCGAGGACGAGCCCCTGATCGCCGCGGACATGGCGTTGATGCTGGCCGATGCGGGCTTCTCGGTTCTCGGCCCCGCCCGTTTCGTCGGCCAGGCGCTGTCGCTGATCGAGGCCAGGGGCTGCGACGTCGCGGTGCTCGACGCGAATCTTGGCCGCGAGACTTCGGAACCGGTCGCGCAGACGCTGATCGAGGCTGGCACCCCCTTCGTCGTCGTCTCCGGTTATTCGCGCGAGCAGCTGCCCGAGGTGTTGCGCAACGCCGCCCTGCTGGGCAAACCGATGCCGCCCGGGGTGCTTCAGGACGCGGTGAGACAGGCGCTGCGCCGTCAGCCGGCCTGAATGTTGCCCGATTGGCGGGCAATCTCCGACACGATGGCCGCGGCCGGGGCGGCCGAACCCGGGTCTGGAGCAAGGAATCGGGGGCAGATTCACCGCCCTCGGGGCCGCTGCGCTTGCCAACAGGGCTTTGGCGGAATATCCAGCGCCCCGATTCACCCTCCTGCCGAGGAAGTGGAAACAGAGGATAGATGAGATGCAGGTCACCGAGACCCTGAACGAAGGCCTCAAGCGCGGCTACAAGATCACCGTTACGGCGGATGAGCTTGACGCCAAGGTCAACGAGAAACTGGCCGAGGCCCAGCCCGATGTCGAGATGAAGGGCTTTCGCAAGGGCAAGGTGCCGATGAAGCTCTTGAAGCAGCAGTTCGGCCAGCGTCTGCTGGGCGAGGCGATGCAGGATGCTGTCGACGGAGCGATGAAGTCGCATTTCGACCAGACCGGGGACCGCCCCGCCATGCAGCCGAAGGTCGAGATGCACGGCGGCGAGCAGTGGAAGGAAGGCGACGACGTCGTCGTCGACATGAGCTACGAGGCCCTGCCCGAGATCGAGGAGCCGGATTTCTCGGGCATGAAGCTGGAGCGTCTGGTCGTGAAGGCCGACGACGAGGCCGTGACCGAAGCGCTGGAGAACCTGGCGAAGTCGGCGCAGAACTTCGAGGCCAAGGACGGCGCCGCCGAATCGGGCGACCAGGCGGTGATCGACTTCACCGGGCGCATCGACGGCGAGGAATTCGAGGGCGGCGCGGCCGAGGACTTTCCCCTGACGCTGGGCGCGGGGCAGTTCATCCCGGGCTTCGAGGACCAGTTGATCGGCGTCAAGGCGGGCGAGGAAAAGGACGTCACCGTCACCTTCCCCGAGGAATACGGCGCCGAGAACCTGGCCGGCAAGGAAGCCGTCTTCACCTGCACCGTGAAGGAGGTGAAGGCCCCGAAACCCGCCGAGATCGACGACGAGCTGGCCAAGCGCTACGGCGCGGACGACCTGGAAAGCTTCAAGGCCCAGATCCGCGAACGGCTGGAGGGCGAATACAAACAGGCCGCCCGCGCGGTGCTCAAGCGCGCGCTGCTCGACACGCTCGACGAGGCGGTGTCGTTCGATCTGCCGCCGAGCCTCGTCGATGCCGAGGCCAAGCAGATCGCCCACCAGCTCTGGCACGACGAGCACCCCGAGGTCGAGGGCCACGACCACCCCGAGATCGTGCCCACCGACGAGCACGTCAAGCTCGCCGAGCGCCGGGTGCGGCTGGGTCTGCTGCTGGCCGACATCGGCACCCGCGGCGAGGTGCAGGTCTCGGACGCCGAGTTCAGCCAGGCGGTGGTGGCGCAGGCGCGGCAGTATCCCGGCCACGAACGCGCCTTCATCGACTTCGTGCGCGGCAACGCCCAGGTGCAGCAGCAGATCCGCGCCCCGCTGTTCGAGGACAAGGTGGTCGATCACGTGCTGGACAAGGCCGAGG
>SLKW01000470.1 GCA_007134405.1 Paracoccaceae bacterium | reverse complement strand
TGTAATCGTGGATGATCCTGAGTCCGTGCATCGTCAGATCATCGCGAATTTCGTCAAATAGCGCCTCGCCCGAGGCGAACAAGGGCGCAAGCCCGCCGGTGCCGATGACACGCATGGGGCGTGAATGCTCGGCCTTGATACGGTCGCATATCCCGTTCACAAGGCCCACGTAACCCCAGAAAACGCCCGCCTGCATGCATTCGACCGTGTTCTTGCCGATCACGCGCTCCGGACGCGCGACATCGACATGCGGCAGCGCTGCGGCGGCCATGTGCAGCGCCTCGAGACTGAGGTTCACCCCTGGCGCGATAACGCCGCCGATATAGGCGCCGTCGGAATCTACCACATCGAAGGTGGTCGCCGTGCCGAAATCGACAACAATCAGATCGCCCCCGAACAGGTCGTAGCCGGCTGCGGCGTTGACCAGCCGGTCTGGACCGACGCGGGTGCCGGGATCGACGCGCGGCTCGATCGGCAGACGGCATTCAGGTTTTCCGACGACCAGTGGCCTGCAGTCGAAATAGCGATTGCAGAGGACGCGCAGGTTGAAGACGACCCGCGGCACCGTCGACGAGATGATGACCTCGGTGATCCGCATTTCGATCTTTTGCAGGTTCATCAGGGTGGACAGCCAGACGAAATACTGGTCCGCGGTCCGCTGATGCTCGGTCGAGGCGCGCCATGTCGCGGTATAGCTCTCGCCATCCCAGATCGAGAAGACGGTATTCGTATTGCCGCAGTCTATGCAAAGAAGCATGGTGCCGCTCCGTCAGGGAAAGAAGACATCGGCCGCGGGCACCGTCACGGGCCCCTGTAGCGTTGAAAGGACGAGCGCACCGTCTGCGTCGATCGTTTCGAACCGGCCTTCATGGGTCACGGAGGGGGTGCGCGCCCGGACGCGCTCGCCCAACCGCGCGGCGCGGTCAAGAAAGGCGGCGCGCAGGGGCGCGAAACCGTCGGTGCGCAGCCGCGTCTCCCATCTGTCGAAGGCGGGGGCGAGGTGGTCGAGCAACCGCTCGGCGCCGATGTCGAGACCGGTCTCGATACGCAGGGCAACGGGCGGGAATAGTGCCTCACCGTCGGGCTGCGGTGCGCTGCGGAGGTTCACGCCGATCCCGATGACCAGCGCGCGGTCACCGTCCGATTCCAGCAGGATCCCCGAAAGCTTGCCGCCGTGGAGCAGAACATCGTTCGGCCATTTCAACGTGAAGGCGCCCGGCAGGCCGGTCAAGTCCACCAGCGCATCGTGGAGCGCAAGCGCCGCGACGAAGGAGCGGAGTGCCTTTCGCGCCGGGGGGTCCTGAAGGGGCAGGATGAGCGAGGTGGCGAAATTGCCCGAGGGATCCGTCCAGCGCCGCCCCTGACGTCCTCGCCCGGCAGTCTGCCGGCGGGCGAGGATCCAGCAAGCGCCATTGAGCGTGGAGGATCGCCGAAGGGCTTCGGCATTGGTACTGTCGACCTCGTCCAGCACCAACCGCCCGTAGCCCGCGGGCCAGTCCGGCCTATTGAGCAAGCGCCTGCGCCGCCAGCGCGGCCGCGCCGTCGACCCCGAAGAGGTTGAAGACGCCAAGCACCATCACCGCTGCCGACACCGTCAAGAGGACCCGCTGCACGGTCGCCACGTCGCCATCGAGCGCCTCGCGCTCTTCGCCGAAATACATGAAGTAGACGATGCGCAGGTAATAGAACGCGCCGATGACCGAGGCGATGACACCCGCCACGGCCAGCCAGACGAGCCCCGCATTGACCGCCGCAGCCAGCACCGAGAATTTCGCCCAGAAGCCTACAAGTGGCGGCACGCCGGCGAGCGAGAACATCAGGATCAGAATGGCGAAGGCGTGCAGCGGCTGTGTCTTCGAGAGCATATGCAGATCTTCGATCTGCGTCACGGGCCGCCCGTTGCGCCGCATCGCCAGGATGAAGGCGAAGACACCCACGCTCATGGTGAGATAGATCGCCATGTAGAGCATCGTCGCCTGTACGCCGACCAGATCGCCAGCCGCCAGACCCACGAGCGCAAATCCCATGTGGGTGATCGACGAATAGGCCATCAGCCGCTTGATGTTGCGCTGCCCGATGGCCGCGATGGCGCCGACGAACATCGAGGCGACGGCGAGGAAGGCCAGGATCTGCGCCCAGTCGCCGGGCGCGCCACCGAAGGCGTCGTGGACGAGCCGCGCCAGCAAGGCCATCGCGGCAAGCTTCGGCGCTGTGGCGAAGAAGGCGGTGACCGGGGTCGGCGCGCCCTCGTAGACGTCGGGCGTCCACATATGAAAAGGCACGGCCGAGACCTTGAAGGCGAGCCCGGCCAGCATGAAGGCCAGTCCCATCAGCAGGCCAAGTGACAATTGCCCGTCCTGGATGGTCGAGGCGATGCCCTCGAACCGGGTCGTGCCGGCGAAGCCGTAGACCAGCGAGGCCCCGTAGAGCAGAAGTCCCGAGGCAAGTGCCCCGAGCATGAAGTACTTCAGCCCCGCCTCGGTCGAGCGCGCGCTGTCGCGGCGAAAGGCGGCGAGCACATAAAGCGACAGCGACTGCAGCTCGAGCCCCATGTAGAGCGTGATCAGGTCACCGGAGGAGACCATGACCATCATGCCGACCGTCGCGAGCGCGACCAGGATAGGGTATTCGAAACGCAAAAGGTCCTGGCGCGACAGGTAGTCTTGCCCCATCGCCAGAACGGCGGCGCCGGCGATGAGGATCGCGACCTTGGCGAAACGGGCGAAGGAATCGTCCACCATCAGGCCACCGAACGCCGGGCGGGCTTCCGGCGCCATCGTGCCGACGAGCACCGCGAGCAGCAGGAAGACGGCAACCGTGGCCCACAGGATCGGCGTTGCCACGCTGTCCTTGCCGAAAAAGGCGCCGAACATCAGTGCTGCCATGGCATAGAGCGCCAGCAGGATCTCCGGCAGCGCAATCGTCAGATCGAGCGAAGTCATTGTCCGTCAGCCTTTCAATTCTGCGCCAGCGACGTCGCCGGGACCTGGGCGCCTTCATGCGCGGCCAGCGCGGCATCGTAATCGCCCACCAGGGCGGCGACCGAGGGTCCGATGATGTCGGTTATCAGCGACGGGTATATGCCCAGGATCAGCGTCATGGCCACAAGCGGCGCAAACATCAGTTTTTCGCGCCGGTCCATATCGGGAATGGTCTTGAGGCTGGCCTTGATCAGCGGGCCGAACACGACACGCCGATAGAGCCAGAGCCCGTAGCCGGCCGCGAAGATCACGCCCGTAGCCGAGACCAGCGCGACCCAGGTATTGACCTGGAAAACGGCCATGAAGGTCAGAAACTCGCCCACGAAGCCCGATGTTCCCGGCAGCCCGACATTGGCCATCGTGAAGAGCATGAATACGGCTGCGTAGACGGGCATCCGGTGCACGAGCCCCCCATAAGCCGCAATCTCGCGCGTGTGCATCCGGTCATAGATGACGCCGACAGCAAGAAAGAGCGCGCCCGAGATGAAGCCGTGGCTGATCATCTGGAAGATCGCGCCATCGAGCCCCTGCTGTGTTGCCGCGAAAATCCCCATCGTCACGAAGCCCATATGGGCCACTGACGAATAGGCGACGAGCTTTTTCATGTCCTCCTGCACGAGGGCCACAAGCGAGGCGTAGAGGATCGCGATGGCCGAGAGCCATAGCACGAAGGGCGCGAAGATGTCCGAGGCCACCGGGAACATCGGCAGCGAGAAGCGCAGGAAGCCGTAGCCGCCCATCTTCAGGAGCACGGCAGCAAGGATCACCGACCCTGCCGTCGGCGCCTGCACGTGGGCGTCGGGCAGCCAGGTATGGACCGGCCACATCGGCATCTTCACCGCGAAAGACGCGAAGAACGCGATCCAGAGGAGCGACTGCATCCCGCCAGCGATCTGCCATCCCATCAGGTTGAGTGGCCCCGCACTGAACTGGTGCGTCATCAGCGTCGGGATGTCGGTCGTGCCGGCATCGACATACATGGCGATCATCGCCACCAGCATGAGGACCGAACCGAAGAAGGTGTAGAGGAAGAACTTGAAGGTCGCGTAGATACGCTCCTTCCCGCCCCAGATGCCGATGATCAGGAACATCGGGATCAGGCCCGCCTCGAAGAAGAGGTAGAAGAGCACCAGGTCGAGCGCCACGAAGACGCCGATCATCAGCGTTTCGAGCACGAGAAAGGCGATCATGTATTCCTTCACTCGGTGCGTCACGTTCCAGCAGGCCAGGATCGTGATCGGCATCAGGAATGTGGTCAGCATCACGAAGAGGATCGAAATGCCGTCGACGCCCAGCTTGTAGCTGAGGCCGAGGATCCACTCCCGCTCCTCGACGAACTGGAAGTCGGTGTTCTGCGGGTCGAAGCCGAAGAGCAGGATCAGCGAGATCAGGAAGGTCGCGGTGGTCGCAACCAGCGCGAGCCATTTGGCGTTCTGCTGCGCCGCCTCATCCTCTCCGCGAAGGAAGAGCGCAAGGATGACAGCCGCGATCGCCGGCGTGAAGGTAATGATCGACAGAAGGTTCAGCATCAGCGCGCCCCCCCGACCAGCGTCACCCAGGTGACCAGAAGCGCGATACCGATGACCATGGCGAAGGCGTAATGATAGATGTAGCCGGACTGAACGCGGGCATAAACGCGGTTCACCAACGGGATGATGCCCATTGCCAACCCGTTGAGACCCCCATCGATCGTGGCGCCATCACCCTTCTTCCAGAGTGCCTGGCCAAGCCAGAACGACGGCCGGACGAAAATGGCGTCATAGATCTCGTCGAAATACCACTTGTTGAGCAGGAAATTGTAGAGGATCGGCTGGTTCGCGGCGAGCTTGCCGGGCAGGTCGGTCCGACGGATGTAAAAGAGCCAGGCCAGCCCGAGCCCGCCAATCATGGCGATGAACGGCGACACCTTGACCCAGGCGGGCACATAATGCGCCTCGGTGACCAGGTTGTTGTCTGCCGTCATGTAGATCGAGGTTCCGAACCAATCGCGCACCTGTTCGGTAGAGCCGAAGAACGGCCCGTACCAGACCATGCCAGAAAAGACCGCGCCCAATGCCAGAACCGCGAGCGGGATGAGCATAACATTCGGACTTTCGTGCGCATGATCGTGCGTGTGGTGGTCGCCGCGCGGCGTGCCATAGAAGGTCAGGAACATCAGACGCCACGAATAAAACGACGTCATCGCCGCAGTCGCGACCAGAAGCCAGAACGCATAGGCGGTCCCAGAAGCAAAGGTGCTTTCAATGATCGCATCCTTTGACACGAACCCCGCTAGCCCGATCGAAGTCAGCGGGATCCCCACGCCGGTGATCGCCAAGGTCCCAATCATCATCGCCCAGAAGGTTTTCGGCATCTTGTGGCGCAGGCCGCCGTAGTTCCGCATGTCCTGCTCGTGGTGCATCCCGTGGATGACCGACCCTGCTCCAAGAAACAGCATCGCCTTGAAAAAGGCGTGCGTCAGCAGGTGGAACATGGCTACCGAATAGACGCCAACACCCGCCGCGACGAACATGAAGCCAAGCTGCGAGCAGGTCGAATAGGCAATCACGCGCTTGATGTCGTTCTGAACCAGACCGACGCTGGCGGCGAAGACGGCGGTGAAGGCCCCGATCAGGACGATGAAATCTGTCGCCAGATGCGCATACTCCATCAGGGGCGAGAAGCGCGCGACAAGAAAGACGCCCGCGGTCACCATGGTCGCGGCGTGGATCAGTGCCGAAACCGGGGTCGGACCCTCCATCGCGTCGGGAAGCCAGGTGTGCAGGAACAACTGCGCCGACTTGCCCATCGCGCCGATGAAGAGGAAGAAGGCGATCATGTTGATCGCGCTCCAGTCGGTCCAGAGGAACCGCACGCTTGCCTCGGCCAATTGGTCGACCTGCGCGAATATGTCTTCGAAGCGGATCGAGTCGGTCAGGAAATAGATCGCCATGATGGCGATGATGAAGCCGAAATCGCCAACTCGGTTGACCACGAAGGCCTTGATCGCAGCCGCGTTGGCGCTGGCCTTCTTGTAATAAAACCCGACCAACAGGTACGAGGCGAGACCCACGCCTTCCCAGCCGAAGAAGAGTTGAACCAGATTGTCTGCGCTGACGAGCGCCAGCATGGCGAAGGTGAAGAACGACAGGTATGCGAAGAAGCGCGCCTTGTAATGCTCGCCTTCTTCCCAGTTGTCGTCATGCGCCATGTAGCCGAAGCTATAAAGGTGGACCAGCGCCGAAACCGTGGTAACCACGATCAGCATCACCGTCGTCAACCGGTCGAGCCGGAACGCCCAGTCGCCGACCAGCGTTCCCGAGTCGATGAAGCGCAGGATCTGGATCGATTGCGGCACGCCGTCATAGGTCAGGAACACGATCCACGACAGAAACGCCGAGAGAAACAGCAATGCAGTCGCCGTGACCATCGCGGCCTTCTCGCCGATCAGCCGCCAGGCAAAGCCGCAGATGAGCGCGCCGATCAGGGGCGCAAGAAGGATCGTCGTCGCCATACCTTCAGCCTTTCATGACGTTGACGTCTTCGACATCAATCGTGCCGCGGTTGCGGAAGAAGCAGACCAGGATCGCCAGTCCGATCGCGGCTTCGGCGGCGGCGACGGTCAGAACGAACATGGTGAAAACCTGCCCGACCAGATCGCCCAGATGACTGGAAAAGGCCACGAGGTTGATGTTGACGGAGAGCAGGATGAGTTCGATCGACATCAGGATCACGATGACATTCTTCCGATTCAGGAAGATGCCGAAAATCCCGATGACGAACAGCGCCGCTGCCACCGTCAGGTAATGTTCCAGTCCCACCATTCGCGTCCCTCCGGACCTTCCGGCCCTGGTTATTCTTGGGCGCGCCGTGCGCGCCACCTCAACGCCGCGACGTCCGCCCCTCTTCAGCAGCGCGCCGTGCGGCCCGGGGCATCAAAGACCCTGCCCCGGCTTCACATCCTTCAATTCCATCGCCTTCGCCGGATCACGGTACATCTGCGCCAACACGTCCTGGCGCTTGACGTTGACCCGCTTCCTGAGCGTCAGCACGATCGCCCCAATCATCGCTACCAGCAGGATCAGCCCGGCAAGCTGGAAAGCCACGAAATACTGGTCGTACATGATCAGCCC
>SLKW01000017.1 GCA_007134405.1 Paracoccaceae bacterium | reverse complement strand
GCCGGCGACCATCGCCGTGATGGACGGTCGCATCCGCGTGGGCCTCGATGACGCGGCGTTGGAGGCACTGGGCCGGGCGGAAAACGTGATGAAACTCAGCCGCGCCGATCTGGCGGCCTGCCTGGCCTCGGGCCGGACCGGGGCCACGACCGTCGCCGCGACGATGATCTGCGCCCATCTGGCAGGGATCGCGGTCTTCGCCACCGGCGGGATCGGCGGCGTGCATCGCGGGGCCGAGGGCAGTTTCGACATCTCGGCCGATCTGCAGGAACTCGCCCGCACGCCGGTGACGGTGGCGGCGGCGGGGGCCAAGGCGATCCTCGATCTGCCCAAGACGCTCGAGGTGCTGGAGACGCTGGGAGTGCCGGTCATCGCTTGCGGGCAGGATGCCTTTCCCGCCTTCTGGTCGCGCGACTCGGGCCTGGCGGCGCCCCTGCGCATGGACACGGCGGACGAGATCGCGCGCGCCCACCGGATGCGCGCCGCGCTCGGCCTCTCGGGCGGGCAGCTTGTCGCGAACCCCATCCCGGAGGAGGCCGAAATCCCCCGCGCCGAAATCGTGCCGGTGATCGAAACCGCCCTGGCCGAGGCCGCCGCGCAGGGCATCGCCGCGAAATCGGTCACGCCCTTTCTGCTCGAACGGATCTTTGCGCTGACCGAAGGCCGCTCGCTGGAGGCCAATATCGCGCTGGTGAAATCGAACGCCCGCCTCGCCGCCGCCATCGCCCGCGCGCTCACCGGCCGCGACACCTAGCCGGGCGGCCGGACGGGGGTTAACCAAAGGTTGCGATCACGGTTTTTATAGTATTGAAACAATAGCTTGTACTTTGGTCCAACATTGGACCGCGCCGCGATCAGCACCTCTTTCCCCAATTTCCGCCGCGCCGGCACCTGAACGGACGCCCCCGCCAGCCAGCCCTAGGCGGCGCTTGCGGCCCCTGCCCCGCCGGTCTATCAGGCCGCCAACCCGTTCAGGAGGCTCCGATGATCCCGCGCTATTCCCGCCCCGAGATGGTCGCCATCTGGTCGCCCGAGACCAAGTTCCGCATCTGGTTCGAGATCGAGGCCCATGCCTGCGACGCGATGGCCGACCTCGGCGTGATCCCGCGCGAGAATGCCCAGGCCGTGTGGAAGGCCAAGGACGTGGAATTCGACGTGGCCCGCATTGACGAGATCGAGGCTGTGACCAAGCACGACGTGATCGCCTTCCTCACCCACCTGGCCGAGATCGTGGGCAGCGAGGAGGCGCGCTTCGTCCATCAGGGCATGACCTCGTCGGACGTGCTCGACACCACGTTCAACATCCAGCTCGTCCGCGCCGCGGATCTGCTGCTCGCGGGTATCGACCGCGTGCTGGCGGCCCTGAAAGCCCGCGCCTTCGAGCACAAGGACACCGTCCGCATCGGACGCTCGCACGGCATCCACGCCGAACCCACGACCATGGGCCTGACCTTTGCGCGCTTCCATGCCGAGATGGCCAGGGGCCGCCGTCGGCTGGAAGCCGCGCGCGACGAGGTGCGCACCGGCGCCATCTCGGGCGCTGTCGGCACCTACGCCAATATCGACCCGGCGGTCGAGGCGCATGTCTGCGCGAAGTTGGGGCTTGAGCCCGAGCCGATCTCGACCCAGGTCATCCCGCGTGACCGACACGCCATGTTCTTCGCCACTCTCGGCGTGATCGCCAGTTCCATCGAGAACATCGCCACCGAAATCCGCCATATGCAGCGCACCGAGGTGCTGGAGGGCGAGGAGTTCTTCTCGGTCGGGCAGAAGGGCTCCTCGGCGATGCCCCACAAGCGCAACCCTGTCCTGACCGAAAACCTGACCGGCCTCGCGCGGCTCGTGCGTGGCATGGTGGTGCCGGCGCTGGAAAACGTCGCCCTCTGGCACGAACGCGATATCAGCCATTCCTCGGTCGAGCGCATGATCGGTCCCGACGCGACAGTGACGCTGGACTTTTCCCTGCACCGGCTGGCCGGCGTGATCGAAAAGCTGGTGATCTATCCCGACAACATGCTGGCCAACATGAACCGCTTCCGCGGCCTGGTGATGAGCCAGCGCGTGCTGCTGGCGCTGACCCAGGCCGGGGTGACGCGCGAAGATGCCTACCGGCTGGTCCAGCGCAACGCGATGAAGGTCTGGGAAGAGGGCAAGGACTTCAAGACCGAGCTTCTGGCGGATGCCGAGGTTCGCGCCGCCCTGTCGGCCGAGGCCATCGAAGAGAAATTCGACCTCGGCTACCATACCAAGCATGTGGACACGATCTTCGACCGCGTCTTCGGCATGGGCTGATCCCTACTTGCCGAGCAACTGATCCATGCTGAGCGCGGGCTGGTCGCAGCCCGCCTCGCCCACGATCCGCGCCGGAACGCCCGCCACCGTCTTGCAGGGCGGCACGTCGGCCAGCACGACCGAGCCTGCCGCGATCCGTGTGCAGGCGCCGATCTTGATATTGCCCAGAACCTTGGCCCCTGCCCCGATCAGCACGCCGTCGCCGATCTTCGGGTGCCGGTCGTCGTGTTCCTTGCCGGTCCCGCCCAGCGTCACCGAATGCAGCATCGAGACATTGTCGCCCACAACCGCGGTTTCGCCGATGACGATGGAATGCGCATGGTCGATCATGATGCCCTTGCCGATCCGCGCGGCGGGGTGAATGTCGACGCCGAACACCTCGGATACGCGCATCTGCACCAGATAGGCCAGATCGCGCCTGCGCTGCTGCCAGAGCCAGTGACCGACGCGATAGGCCTGCACCGCCTGGTAGCCCTTGAAGAACATGATCGGCTGCAGGAAACGCGTGCAGGCCGGGTCCCGGTCGTAGACGGCGACCAGATCGGCGCGCGCCGCCTCGCCCAGCCACGGATCCGTTCCATAAGCCTCCTCGGCGATTTCGCGCAGGATCTGCTCGCTCAGTTCGGGCGAGCAGAGCTTGAGCGAAAACCTGAAGGCGAGCGCGCGCTCGATGGTGGAATGGTGGAGCAAGCTGTTGTGCAGGACGCCGCCGATCAGCGGTTCGTCCACGACGGCCTGCTGCGCCTCTTCGCGAATGCGCGCCCAGACCGGGTCGAGCTTGGCGAGCTTGTGCTGGGCTTCGGGCATGGAGGGCCTTTCCGGTTGCGCTATCGCAAAGATAACGAATACGGCGGCAGTTTCCAGTGCCGTATCGGGCGCTTTCAGCCGCGAAACCGGCAGCGCGCGAATGGACCCGGCCCGAACCGGTTCGACATCTGCGCGACAGCGAAAGTCACGTCGCCCGGGGTCCCATCGGCGGCCTGGTTCGCCGCAGAATAGGTCCAGCCGGGCGAAGACAGGATCGCTTCGCGCCGGATCCGGCCGCCGATTTCGACGCGCAGAAGGTACCGCTCGGTCTCCTCGCCCAGGGGGACGTCGAAAAGGTCCCAGTCGTCGCCGTCGATCCGCGTGCGGCGGATCCAGTTCACGGCCACCGCGCCGGATAGAAGGCGCCCGGCGCGCAGATGGGCTGGGGCATAGGGGCGCAGCCCATTCCCCCTGAAGGCGGCGATCCGGCTGACATAGACGGGATCGTCCGGCGCGCGGCTCGCCGGGCCGATGCGGTAATGCCGGTCGATCTTGCGCATGTTGAGCGGCAGGTCGATCTGGCGAACCGCGCCATCGATGCGGACGACACGGCTGCCCTGGGGCCAGACCGCCGGCGTGACCGCATCGGTGCCGAAGAGCCCGCGCAGCAGCCTGCGCAGGCGCCAGACGCCTGGGGCCACGGGCGCGGCTTCGGAGTACTGGAAAAGCTCCCAGGTTTCGCCGTCGCCGATAGCCATGAGATTGGCGCCGTCCAGCACCCCGCGCGGGCTGGCCGTGTCGAGCGCCAAATCCGCGGGGAGCCGCACGGTCAGCTCCATCGGCGACCAGCGGGCCGCGTGTCCGCGCGGCAGGTCGCCGAGGGTTTCCCCGACGACGGCACGGTCGGTCATCACTGTGTTGAGCGGAGGTTCGGACACGCCCTCGACGAAATCGTAGACCGCGACGCGTCCGGGCCAGGGACGGGCGGCAATGGCGAGATGCGGGGCATGGGCGACCTCGTCGCCGCGCATCAGCGGCAGATCCAGAAACACCGGCAGCACCGGCGTCGGGGCGGCATGGGCGCGCACCGGCACCGGCTCCTCCGCGGCGGCACCCCCACGGTAAAGGCCGGGCTCCACGCGCACGGCTTCGATCTCGCGCGCGCCGGTCATCTCCATCCGGTCGACACGGTAGTGCCGCAGGCCCTCCGGTGTTTCGAGCCCGACGACATCACCCGCCCGGACCGGCGAGGAAGGCGCAAGGCTGAAGCGCGCGACATCGCGCGCCACGCGGGCCTCGGCCATCCAGCGGCCGACAGTCTGGCGCGCCTCGGCACGCGTCATGAGGAGCGGAAGTTCGCTGTGCTGAACGTCGCTTTCGTCATGATCGGGCAAGACCGTTTCGGTGTGTCGCGTGTCGAAATCGCCCTCCGCCTCGACATAGGTCAGCCGGACGCGGCCCGGCACCTCGGGTTCGGACGCGCGTATTGTCTCCAGATCACCGCCGTCGCGCGCAATCAGGTCGTCGGCGGTGAGGCGCTGAACCTCGGGGCCTCCGCGCATCTGGAACACGAGCTTGCCTGACCGCTCGATCACCTCGAACCCATAGGCCAGCATCAGGGGCTGAAGCATCGCGCGCCCCGGTTGCGTGGACGGCACAGCATAACCGCGCACCACACCGAAAAGGCGGCTAACATCGTAATCGCGAACCCCCGACACTTCGCAGATTTCGGCCACCACGGCGGCAAGCGGCTGGTTCGTGGCGCGGCCCGTGATCCAGTGGCCCCGTGCCCAGTTGTCGCCGTCGGTCCAGAGGTCGCGGCGGCCGGGAAACCAGGGAAAGGGCCGTGCGTCCCAGGCCCAGACATGGGCACGGTCCCAATCGACCATCTGCCCTCCGTAGATTGGCGAGAGTGGGTTATGCGCGGGATCGCTCCAGTACTCGGCCAGCGCGCGGAGGTACTGCATCTGAATGAGATCGTCGCGCTGACCGTTGGAATGATACGGCAGGCGCGATTCCGAGGATTTCGGGTCGAGGAACTTGTTGGGCTGGTTCGTGCCCTTGTCGATCGCGGCGCAGCCGATTTCGGTGAACCAGATCGGCTTCGACCGGGGCTGCCAGAGCGTCGGTTGCGCCGCACGCACGCCGTCCACCCGATCATGGTGCGGGTTCTCCCACCACGCGCGCAGGTCCTTGTAGCGCCAGATCCACGGCTCGTCATGCGCGCCATCGGTGATCGGTCTGCGGTCCTGGGCGTCGCGGGCAGAGGTATTGGGGTAGAACCAGTCGAACCCCTCCCCTCCGGCCACATTCGCTTTCAGGTAAGCGGGGTCATAGATCGTGGACCAGTCTGCACCGTCCAGATGCTCTGCGCCATCGCGCCAGTCCGAAAGCGGCATGTAATTGTCGATGCCGATGAAGTCGATATCGGGGTCGGCCCAAAGCGGATCGAGATGGAAGTAGCGGTTCCCGGCGGTGTCGCGATAGCCGAAATACTCGCTCCAATCCGCAGCGTAAGTCAGCTTGACCTCGGGCCCCAGGATGGTCCGTACGTCGCGGTTCAGCGCAATCATCTCGTCGACGGCGGGAAAGCTGTCGCCGGCGCCGCGGATCTGGGTCAGCGCGCGCATCTCGGAGCCCACGCAGAAGGCATCGACGCCCCCCGAGGCAGCGCAGAGCGCGGCGCAATGCAGGATGAAGCGCCTATAGGACCATTCCGGCGGGCCTGAATAGATCACCTTGCCCGGGTGAACGGTGAAATGCTGCGGGTCGACGGTTCCGAAGAACGCTGCAACCTCGGCGGTTGCGGCGGCGGTGCGATCCGGCGTTCCGGGCCGTCCAGGCGCCGCCGAAAGCGTGATGCGCCCCCGCCACGGCAGGGACGGCTGCCCGATGGTGCCTGTCCAGGGATTGGGCAGGCTATTGCCCGCAAGCTGATCCATCAGAATGAACGGATAGAAAACGACCTTCTGCCCTGCGTCCTTCATTGCCGAGATCGCCTGGAGCACCGATGCATCCGATGGGGTGCCGCCGTAGACCGGTGCGCCATCGATCAGGGCAAGCGGTAAGGCGGCGTTCCGCGACAGGCCGCTCACGCTCCATGCTTCGCTTGCCGGGCGGCTCGGTGTTTCGACTTTCGGCCGGATCTTGCAATCCGCGCATCGGAGGTCACCGCCAAACCACGAAACCACCAGAAGCCCGGACACGACATGCGGAAGCTCGGTCTGCAAAGCACTGAGCGATGTGACAAAGTCCGTCCCGCCCATCGGCGAATTGACGTTCATCATTTGCCTCTCGCCCAACCCGGAATGTTGATCAACAGGCGACGTGGAGAGGGCAAATTCGCCTGAACCCGGCATCCAGGCCACGGCGCGGACGGCGTCTTGAAGCGTCGTCTGATCGGGGGTCTGCGCGGCGCGCAGAACTTCGAATGAAAAGCCGGGAATGCGGTTTCCGAACTGGCCGAGGTCCAGATCCTCCATCATGACATAGGCGGTGCCGCGATAGGCGGGGGCGCGACCGGTCCCTTCGATGGCCTCTATCTTCGGATCGGCAAGTTGGTCCTCACTGCCGGTGTAGACGCGGATATTCAGGTCATCGGGACTGATTTCCTCGCCGTCGGCCCATACGCGGCCGATGCCGAGGATTTCACCTTCGCAAAGCGCGATCGCCAGGTTGACCGAATAGCGCGCTTGCTCGTTCACCCGTGGACCGAGGCCGCCCTTCGTGCGCCGAGACCGGCCGCGATGCTCTTCGAAATTCGACGCCCAAATGATATGTCCCGCCACCCGCATCCTGCCCCAGATCCGCGGAAGAGGCAGACCCTCGCCCGCGCCCGTGATGCGAAGCCGGTCGATCCCCGGGTGTTCGACCGCGCGCGACCCCAGGCCAAGCAGGCGCTGGTCGATCACGCGCCCCACCGTCGCGCCCACAGCCCGACCTATGACCGCGCCGGAAAGGCCAAGCGCCGCGCCCCCAAACTGCGCCCCGGCGGCCGCGCCGACCGCCGATAGAACCAATGTCGCCATGGTCGGCAGCCCCCTGCTAAATCAACTCGAACCGTGCCACGATCCG
>SLKW01000185.1 GCA_007134405.1 Paracoccaceae bacterium | reverse complement strand
GTCTCTTGCGGGCAGTCCTTGAGCCCGGCTCGCACCGTCTCGCCGAAGAGCGTCTCGCCCACATGGCCCGGGTTGACCGGGATCACCCGAAACCCCTTCAGCCGCAGATAGCGCGCGACATAGTGGCTGGGCCGGATGGGGTTGGGCGAGACACCGACGACGGCGATGCAGCGCGTTCGCTGCAACAACCGCCGCAGCATGGCATCATCGGGCGGGGCGTAGGATGGCTCGGCGGCGGGATCGGGCATGGTCTGTCCTCACGTGTCGGGGGCGGAGGGTGCAGTGTATCGCAGCCCTCCTTTGAGCGGAAAGCGGACGCAGCCTCAAGCCCCACCAGCGCACCGGGACGCTGTGAAGGTCGGAAGCGGGTGAGCAAGCTCTTTCTGGGTTCACGGGATTGTCAGCGTCCTGGGCAACGGAATCGCCGTCGTCGCTCGTGTTTCCACTGCGCGGGACGCTGTCTATCGCGCAAAACCGGAGGAGGTAATTATGAGTATGTTCAGATCCGCGCTTTGCGCCGCTGTATTGGCCCTGTCGCCGGTCGCAAGCGGCCCGGCGAGTGCTGGGATGGTGACGCTTGACGTGGTCGGTCCCAGCGCGCAGGCGTCGACCCTAGACGATCTGGTGCAGGTCCGATCCGGACACCGCTATCACCAGCCGCGACGCGGCATCGACCGCCGCGGGGTTCACCGTCGCGGCTACAGCGACCGCACACGCCGTGCCCAACCGCCCCGCCGCGCCCATCCCCAGCGCCACTACCGACAACGCAGAGGCAGTTCTGATCTGGGCCCGGCAATCATCGGCGCAATCATCGGCGGCGTCATCATCCACCAATTGCACCAGCAGCCCCGGCGCCAGGTCCAGCCGCATGCGCAGCCGGGCTCTTTCCTGAACCACAACCACATCAACTGGTGCCGCAATCGCTGGCGGTCCTATCGGGTGACGGACAACAGCTACCAGCCGTACAACGGACCGCGCCGGATCTGCGTGTCCCCTTACGGGCCAAGCTAAAGCACACGAACCGCCGGATGCTGTCTGGCTGAATGCGGCGAGATCGCGCACCGCTCGGCGCGCCCTATTCCGCCCAATGGACCTGCGCCTCGCCCAGAAGGGCGGAAACCGGGGCTTGCCGCGTATCCAGATCCTTGGCCCGCTTCAACGCCACGCGCTTCTCGCCGCCGATAAGGACGATATGAAGCGACATGGCATCCGTCAGGACCGGCATCGTCAAGGTGACGCGCGGCTCGGGCGCCGACGGGGTTCGGATCGCCAGAACGGGTGGCGCGTCCGAGGCGAGCGCTTCGTCCAGACGGTCGGCATCGGGAAAGATCGAGGCAACGTGCAGGTCCGCCCCCATGCCCAGAAGCGCGACATCAACGGGCAGAAGCGGGCCCACTGCCTCGCTCAAAGCCTGGAGCGCCGCCTCGGGGTCCTCGGCCGGCGCGTAGAGCGAAACCAGACGCGCCCGCGCCGCCTTGCCAGTGAGTAGCCGCCGGCGCAGAAGCCCGGCGTTCGAGCGCGGATCGTCCTCGGCCACCCAGCGTTCGTCCGAGGGCAGCACATCGACCCGGTCCCATTCGAGGTCGACATCGGAGAGGATGTCGAAGACCGGCCCCGGCGTCGTGCCCCCCGGCACCACCAGGAGCGCGCGCTCGCGCCGTCCCAGAGCGCGGCGCAGATCGCTCGCCAGCCGGTCGGCGAGCGCGAGGAACATCATGTCCTGATCGGGGTATTCCTGCAAATCCATCAGCGTATCTCCCGCCAGCGCCGCCCGTCGCGGTGCATTAGCATCAGCGCATCCTCTGGCCCGGTCGCGCCAGGATCGTAGGGGTGGGGCCGCTCGCCCCGCGCCTCCCAACCGGCGATGACCGGGTCGGTCCAGGCCCAGGCGGCCTCGACCTCGTCGCCGCGCATGAACAGCGTCTGGTTGCCCCGGATCACGTCCATGATCAACCGCTCGTAGGCGTCAGGGATGGGCAACTCGCCGCCCAGAGCCTCGGCAAAAGACATGTCGAGCGCGACATCTTTGAGCCGCATGCCGCCCGGTCCCGGCTCCTTGATCATCACCCGCAGGGTCATCCCCTCGTCTGGCTGCAGGCGGATTACCAGGACGTTCGCGCGCCAAGGCGCGTCCTCGCCGAAGATCGAATGCGGTGGGTCGCGGAAGGTCACCGCAATCTCGGACGCGCGGGCGCGCAAACGCTTGCCGGTGCGCAGATAGAAAGGCGTGCCCCGCCAGCGCCAGTTCGAAATGCCGACCTTGAGCGCGATATAGCTTTCGGTGGTGGAGCCGGGATTGCCGACCTCGTCGGCAAACCCAGCGCCCCCGCCGCCCGCGCGGTACTGGCCGCGCACGATGTCTTCCGGCTGCACCGGGTCGAGCGCGCGGATGACCTTGAGCTTCTCGTCACGGACGGCATCCGAATCGAACCTGTAGGGAGGCTCCATCGCGATCAGGCAGAGAAGCTGCATCATGTGGTTCTGGACCATGTCGCGCATCGCGCCGGCGGCGTCGTAGTATTCGCCCCGCCCGTTCACGCCGACCGTCTCGGCCACGGTGATCTGGACATGATCGACGAAGCGCGCGTTCCAGAGCGGTTCGAACAGGATGTTGGCGAAGCGGACGGCCATCAGGTTCTGTACCGTCTCCTTGCCCAGGTAATGATCGATCCTGTAGATCTGGCTTTCGTCGAAATGCCGGGCCAGCATGGCGTTGAGGGCCTGCGCGCTGGCTTGGTTGTGGCCGAAAGGCTTTTCGATGACCACGCGCGTATCAGGCCGGTTCAGACCATGCTGGTCCAGCCCCGCCGCAAGCGCTGGAAAAAGCGCTGGCGCGACCGAGAAATAATGCGCATGGACCACGCCCTCGCGCATTTGCTCGCCAAGCATTTGCCAGCCTGTCGCGTCCCCCGCATCGAGCGTGACGTAGTCGAGTCGTTCCAGGAACGGGCCGATGGCCGCCCGCTCGGCGGTGGTAGCCGCCGGTTGCTCGTTCAGGGCCTCCGCCACCAGGGCGCGGAACGCCTCGGTCGAGAGCCGGCTGCGCGCGGCGCCGATGATCCTGCCCTCTGGCGGCATCTGGCCGTCCGCAAACCGCCGCCAGAGGGAGGGGAGGATCTTGCGCCGGGCCAGGTCGCCAGTCGCGCCGAAGACGACCAGGTCGAAAGGCTCGACGGGGATGACGCGTGCAACCATGCCGTGGCCGTACTCCGTTAACTCGCCACAAGGGGTAGCGCCCGACCATCCGCCGGTCCAGTCAATCCTGCCGGATCGAGGGCGCAATGCTGCAAATGGCCGCGAAGGTGAACAGACGAAAAGCGCGGCATTCAGGCAACTGCGAGGATCACACCGCCCGCCCCCGACGCCCCGCCAGGTCGCAGAAGAACTGCCACGCCACCCGCCCCGAGCGCGCGCCGCGCGTGGCCTGCCATTCGATCGCCTCGGCACGCAAGGTGTCGGGTTCCACCTCCAGGCCCCAGGCACGGCAATAGCCGTCGATCATCGCCAGGTAGTCGTCCTGCGAGCAGGGGTGGAAGCCCAACCAGAGCCCGAACCGGTCCGACAGCGAGACCTTCTCCTCCACCGCCTCGGAGGGGTTGATCGCGGTCGAGCGTTCGTTTTCGATCATGTCGCGTGGCATCAGGTGCCTGCGGTTCGAGGTTGCGTAGAGAATGACGTTCGCGGGCCGCCCTTCGATCCCGCCGTCGAGCACGGCCTTCAGCGACTTGTAGTGCTGGTCGTCGTGGCTGAACGACAGGTCGTCGCAGAAGAGGACGAAGCGGTGCCCCGCGGCGCGGCGCAGGTGTCCAAGCAGACGGCCGACAGAGGGCAGATCCTCGCGCTGGATCTCGACGAGCTTGCAGGAAAGCCCCTGCCCCCGCACCTCGGCATGCACGGCTTTGATGAGCGAGGACTTGCCCATCCCGCGCGCGCCCCAGAGAAGCGCGTTGTTCGCGCCGTGGCCGCGGGCGAACTGCAGCGTGTTCGCCAGCAGCGTGTCGCGCGCCCGGTCGATGCCCAGCAGAAGCGGCAGCGCCACACGGTTGACCTCGGCCACGGGTTCCAGCCGGTCGGGGCCGACATGCCAGATGAACGCGTCCGCCGCTTCGAAATCGGGCACCGGTGAGGCAGGCGGGCTGAGGCGTTCGAGCGCTTCGGCGATGCGCCCCAGATCCGCCTCGCTCACAGCGAGTCCTCGTCCAGAAGCCCCTCGGCACGCAGCTCCTCGTTGCGCTTCTTCTCGACGCGGGCAACAAGCTGGATCGAGATCTCGTAGAGCCCGTAGACGACGACGAAGAGGATGATCTGGGTGATGACGTCGGGCGGCGTGACGAAGGCGGCGAGCGTCAGGATGCCGACGACGGCCCATTTGCGCCCGCTCCGGAGCCCGGCGGCCGAGACGAGCCCCGCCTTGCCCATCAGGGTCAGCAGGACCGGCAGCTGGAAGCACAGGCCGAAGGCGAGAATGAACTTGGTGGTCAACGCCAGGTATTCGTTGACCGAGCCCTGGAAGGTGATACCGGCCTGCGCCAGCGCACTTGCCTCGCCCTCGATCGGATCGGCGCCCATCAGCATACCGGGCTGCTGGAAGCCCAGGAAGAAGGTGAAGGCCAAGGGCGTCACGACATAGAAAGCGAAGGCCGCGCCCAGGAAGAACATCCCCGGCGAGGCGATGATGAAGGGCAGGAAGGCCGATTTCTCGGACCGGTAAAGGCCCGGCGCCACGAAGCGCCACATCTGCGTCGCGATCACCGGGAAGGCGAGGACGAAGCCGCCCAGCATGGCGATGCGCACGGCGACAAAGAAACCTTCCTGCAGCTGGATCAGGATCAGGTCGCATTGCTGCCCGCGAGCGTTCAGCGCGTCGCACAGGGGCTGGGTGAGGAAATTGAAGATCGGGTTCCAGAAGTAGAACGCGACCATCATCGCCGCGACGAAGGCCAGAAGCGACTTGATAATGCGGTTGCGCAGCTCGGCCAGATGCTCGATCAGCGGGGCCGAACTGTCGTCGATCGTGTCTTCCTGGGGACGCTGGGCGGACATGGCGGCCTTCATGGCGGTCAATCAGACGGGTTTCAAGTCAGGTCGGGGGCGCCAGTTGCGGACCCCTGAGGCTGCCGCGGCGCATTCAGCCTTCGGCATCGGGGGCGCGTTCGGCAGTGGGCGAACCGGCGGACGGCGCCTTTGTTTTCCCACCGGAATCAGCGGCGCGGGCGGACGGTTCAGCCGCTTGGCGGCGGGCGCGGATCTCGGCGGCGCGCTGGCGGGCTTCAGCGGCGCGTTCGGCGCGCTTGCGACGTTCCTCGTCCATCGCCTGGCTGGCGCGGGCAGATCGGACTCGGGTGGATTGGGCGCGATCTTCGGCCTGAACGGCGGCCTCGTCCTCGTCCACCGGCGCGCCGGGGGGCGGCGCGGCGGGGTCGGGTTTTGCCTTGGGCGTATTGGCCTTGCCGGTCTTCGTCGTACCGCCCTTGCCCCATTGGTCGGGACGGCCCATGGCACGCATCTCCTTGTCGAGTTCATCAAAGCCCATCGCGTCCTTGATGTCCTTGCCGGAGGCGGTGTTGCGCAGATCGCGGGCGATGTCCTTCACGCCGGCCTCGTCGGCGGCGGAATCCATCGCGCGCTGGAACTCGCGCGCCATGTTGCGCGCCTTGGCAGTGACCTGCCCAAGCGTGCGGAACATTTTCGGCAGATCCTTGGGGCCGACGACGATCAGCGCCACGACGCCGATGATCAGAAGCTCGGTCCAGCCCAGGTCGAACATGCGGGAACCTCGGTTCGGTCAGTGCCGCGCGCGGACGCGGGTATCAGTGCCGCGCGCGGACGCGGGTATCCGGTCGCTGCGCGGCGCTCAGGTCCGGTCGCGCTCGCCCTCGGGGGTGACGTCGCGGGCGCTATGCACGGCCTCGTCTTCCGATTTGTTTTCAAGCTCGTCGGTGCCATCCTTCACGCCCTTCTTGAAGGCGGTGATGCCCTTGCCGACCTCGCCCATGAGCGAGGCGATCTTGCCGCGTCCGAACAGGACCAGCACGACTATGGCGATGAGCAGCAGGCCCCAAGGGCCGGCATTGTTGATGAAAAACGGCGTGACCATGAAGGTACTCAGCATGGCGGACTCCTGTCGTCGGGGGCTGGCGCGGAACCGCCCGCGCCAGAATGCACTGGACTTTATCTATGCGCCCGGCTCGGTCACGCAAAGCATGAAAACGGCGCTCCGGGGGTGGTGGGCGCAGTCTGCTGACAGTATTCTGTCAGTAAGTATGCGTTAACGGGTGCGGGGATGAAGCGCGACCAGCGGCTTTACGATCTGGTGCAGATGATGCGCGACGGCAAGGTGCGCACCGCGTCGGAGCTGGCGCGGGCGATGGGGGTGTCGACGCGGACGATCTGGCGCGACATGGCGATCATGGCGCAGACCGGCCTGCCGGTGGAGGGGGAGCCGGGCGTGGGCTATATCTTGCGCGAGCCGCTGGTGCTGCCGCCAACGGTGCTGACGCCGGACGAACTGGCGGCGCTGGAGGAGGCGCTGCGCACGCTTGCGGGGCAGCCCGATCACCCCCGCGCCCGCGCCGCGCGGAGCCTTCTTTACAAGGTCGCGACGCTACTGCCGCAGGCCGGGATCGACCCGGAGGGGTCGTGAGCGGCGGGCGGGAAGCGGGGGTTGACGAGGGCTTAAGCGGGCGCGCGGGGGCCGGCCGTGTGGCGCGCTGGGTCGGGTCCATCGGCCTTGTTTCGTTGGGATTCGGGGTGGTGGCAAGCGTGTGGCACGCGGGTGGCAAGTGGGTGGCAAGCGGGTGGCACTTTCGCGCATCTCGGGCGGATTCGGGGGAAATGGCGGGTTGGAACGCAACGGTCGCTGGGCGGGCGCGCGCAACGCTTCGGGGTGCATTCAGGGCGCAGATGGATGATAAGGCCAAATTTCGGCCAAGGATAAGGCTAGATGGAAAATAAAGAATATATATCAGTGTCCTAGAGATATTTTTTAGAGTTCTTGCGCCTCACGCTGGCAGCCCGACGGCGTACCCCCGCCGCGGTGCGCGGAACCGCGCCCCGTGCCGGCGGTTTGCTTTCCGGTCCTCAACAGCTAAGAAGCGACCTCAGGACCCGACAGGCGAAACCCAGGCGAGGACACAACCGGCATGTGCGGCATCTG
>SLKW01000136.1 GCA_007134405.1 Paracoccaceae bacterium | reverse complement strand
GCCGTCCCTGCGGCGAGCATCAGGTAGAAGGGAAAGTCGCTGTCGCCCTCCGCCAACTCGCGGGCGATACCGCCAATGATCGGCAGGCGGCGGATCAGCGGTTCCTGCCGGCGGTGCCGCCGGGCTGTCGGCGTGTATTCAGACACGTGCGCGCTCATCTTGTCCTCCATCAAATGTCGAAGGGAGATATAGGTTTTCCCGCGATCATTGCACCGTTGGAATGCTGCGCTGCGGCAACGGGTCGCGCTGCAGTTCAGAGCTGGTCAAGGAAGCCGCCCAGATTGTCGGTGTGATGGTGGATGTGTGCGGCGTCGGCGACAGGAAGTGCCTCGGGTGCCACATGGACGGTGCGCATCCCCAACGCGTGCGGGACGCGCAGATTGCGCGGGTCGTCCTCGAACATGGCGGCGCGTTTCGGGTCCAGGCCATCGGTGCCGAAGACCGTGTCGAACGCTTCGGGGCGCGGCTTTGGGTGAAAGGCCGCATTTTCGACCCCATAAACCGCATCGAAAAGACCCGAAAGCCCGCGCGCCTCGATCACGCGCATCGCATAGGGCGCAGAGCCGTTGGTATAGACGATGCGCCGGCCCGGAAGCCGTGCGATGCCGGACCGCAATACGGGATCCGGACCCAGGACCGAAAAGTCGATCGCATGCACATCAACCAGGTAGGGGGCAGGATCGACACCGTGATGCATCATCAGCCCGGCAAGCGTCGTACCATAGTCGCGCCAGTACTGCTTGCGCAGGTGGTCTGCCTTGGAGCGGTCCAGCTTGAGCGTTCGCATGACATAGTCGGTCATCCGCCGATCGATCTGGTCGAACAGCCGCACCTCGGGTGGATAGAGGGTGTTGTCCAAGTCGAAAACCCAGGTTCGGACATGGCTGAAGGCATCGGTGACCATGGAGCAGAGTTAGTGTGCTTGGGCTGTTTGAGCAAGTTCGGCGCGTCGAAAGCGGTTGCGGCAGCGCGGCATGAGGCTAATCTAACAGCCATGGAGTTGCCGATGACCGATCCCCGCCCGCCTGCGGCCGATGCCTATTCGATGGTTCTCGCCGCGATTGACGAGGGCATCTACAAGCCTGGAGACCGGCTGGTCGAATCCGAGCTTGCCGAGCGGTTCGGCGTGTCGCGTACTCCGATCCGCGAGGCGCTGCAGCGTCTTGAAACGCAATCGCTGCTGACCCGCGACGGTCGATCGCTGATCGTCGCATCGCTCGATCACAACCAACTTGCCGAGCTTTACGTCGTGCGCGCCGAACTCGAGGGACTGGCGGCACGTCTCGCGGCCCGGCATGCAACGGTCGAGGAAGTGCGCGTCCTGCGCGACATGGTCGCGTCGGATCGGGCGCTGGTCGATGATCCGAGGGCGCTGAGCCGCGCCAACCGGCGGTTTCACAAGCAGATCCACCTGGCCTCGCACAACCGTTTTCTGGTTCAGCAGCTCGATCTGGTGCACCGGTCGATGGCGCTGCTGGCCTCGACCTCGCTTGCCGCCGAGGGACGGGGGGCGGCAACGCTGGACGAACACGGCGCCATCGTCGAGGCGATTGCGCGCGGCGACGGCGACGCCTCGGCGCAAGCGCTCAAGGCGCATATCTCGCGAGCCTTCGAGACGCGACTGAAGCTGGAATCCGGTGACCGGGAGCGGCAGGAGGAGTAGGTTCAGCCGCCGGTCAGCGCTGGCTGCGGCAGGCTGTCATGCAAGCCGTGGGCGGTCTTGTCCCAGTAAAACGGGCTCGCTCCCATTTCGATCAGGGCTTTCCAGGCAGCAATTGCGGCAAGCGGAAAATAGAAGGGCAACATCAGGACCCAGGGGCGCAAGCCACGATGGTCGCGCGCCCGAAGCGCGCAGAGATTTATCGTCAGGTTGGTGACTTCGGCCACCAGGAAGAGGCCGATAAGTCCGAAAAGCGCAGCGCCTGGCAACGCCTCGGCGAGGGGATGACCCAGACCGGCGAGCATGAGCCAAAAGCTCCACAAGACCGGCGCCAACAGGAATTGGATCAATGTCCCCAGGAAGATGACCTGGAAGCCCAGGAAGCGCCACCAGCCGAATTGCCGCCATAGGAGCCTCGGATCACGCATGTGCACCGCATAGGTCATAGCGTAGCCCTTGAGCCAGCGCGACCGCTGCTTGATCCAGGGAAACGTTTTGCAGTTCGCCTCTTCCAGCGTGACCGTGTCGAGAAGCTCGGTCCGGTACCCGTGGCGGGCAAGCCGTATGCCCAGATCAGCGTCTTCGGTGACGTTATGCGCGTCCCATGCGCCGAGGCTTTCAAGAATGTCCCGGCGGAAGAACAGCGTCGTTCCGCCCAGCGGTACAGCCAGGCCCAAACGCTGGAATCCCGGAAGCATCAGGCGGAACCAGGCGGCGTATTCGATGGTGAAACAGCGCGCGATCCAGTTGGTGCGCGGGTTGTAATAGTCCAGCACTCCCTGAATGCAGGCCAGATCGGGCCCCGCCTCGGCGAAACGCGCGGCAACGCGATGAAGCTGGTCGTGCGCGGGCGCGTCCTCGGCATCGTAGACGCCGACAATACTGCCGCGAGCAAACCCAAGCGCATAGTTCAATGCGCGTGGCTTTGTCTTCAGCGAGGA
This sequence comes from Paracoccaceae bacterium, assembly GCA_007134405.1. Taxonomy (GTDB): domain Bacteria; phylum Pseudomonadota; class Alphaproteobacteria; order Rhodobacterales; family Rhodobacteraceae; genus Pararhodobacter. The sequence goes on along the minus strand of SLKW01000136.1, from coordinate 4,567 downwards.
TTCCGGCACGACAATCACGCGCATCCATGCCGGAAGTCGCGCGCGACGCAGCGCGTTGCGGGTCAGGGAGTCGTCCTCTTCGACCACGAGAAGCACATCGAGTTTTTCGCGCGGCCAAGTCAGCGCACCGAGGCGCGCGACCAGTCGCGGTGCGATGTCGCGTTCGCGGTAAAGCGGCACGAGGATCGAGATGACGGGGCGCGGGCCCCCGTGCAGCCCGGGACCGGGTGTCGAGGACCGGCCGCGAAGATGCGTTGCTGCCGCCGCGATCTTCAAGAGCGTGCCAGAAAAAAGCGCGACTGCCACGATCGTCAAGACGATAGCGAATGTTGCTTGCGGTGCCTGCAGGGCTGACACAGCAAGAACCGCCAAGCCAAGCCAGAGGGCGAACCCGAACCGACCCGTATTCCACTCGCGGCAGCTTTCGCGGGCGGCGACGCAGCTTTCGGCGCGTTGTTTGAGTGTCGATCCGCAAGCTGCGGTCAAGGTGCGGTGCAAGTCGTATTCGGTGATCACGGCCATCGCCACCGGCCCCAGATACCTTTGCAACTCTGCGGCCTTTTGGGCGAAGGTCTCGGGCTGCGTTGTCGCCACGAGCGTCGCGCCGCCGACCCGGGCCCACGGCAAGCATCCAAGGCGGAGCCATTCGTCCGGAGGCAGCCGTTCGATCAGGCGTGGATCGGGCGGCACCAGGTCGGGGTCCATGACGCTGGTCTTGTGTCGCGTGGCCAGCGCGCGCGCGAGCGCCGCCTCGGTCACCGTTCCGTTCAGGTGCAGAATGTCGCGCAAGCGCTGCTCGTCGCCCTGAGCCGCCTTGAGCGCATGCATCAACTCGGCCGGGCCAAGGTCGCCCGATTCGACCAGGATGGTTCCAAGCGGGCGTTTCCAGTCGGGTGGGGGAGGCGTTGTACCCACGGCCGGGACTTGCGGCACCGGTGTCGGCGACCGACCAGCGTTCGCCAACCGATCCGGCGCCGCCGGGCCGGAGGCTTGTGCCGCCGTCACGCCTGTCCAAGGTGCCCCCATCCCTTTCACGCGCCTCCATGACCCATTGCCCGCGAAAGTATCGCGCAGCCGCCACGGTGTCGCCACAAAGGTTAGGAGATGGTTAAACCTGCGTCCGCTGCCCAGTGGGTAAGCCGGCGCAAGACCGCCTCTCAGCCGCCCTTGCGGGCGTCCATCGCGGCGGCGAAGCGTTCGAACAGATAGTAGCTGTCCTGCGGGCCAGGGCTGGCTTCAGGGTGATACTGGACCGAGAATACCGGGCGATCCGCCAGGCGAATGCCGCAATTCGACCCATCGAAGAGCGAAACATGCGTCTCGATCACGCCCGGGGGCAGGGACTGGCTGTCGACGGTGAAGCCGTGGTTCATCGAGGTGATCTCGACCTTGCCGGTCTCCAGATCCTTGACCGGATGGTTGGCGCCGTGATGGCCGTGCCCCATCTTCACGGTCTTCGCCCCCAGCGCCAAGGCCAGGATCTGATGCCCCAGGCAGATACCGAAGACCGGCACTTCCCGTTCGAGCACGCCCTGGATCATCGGGACGGCGTATTCGCCGGTCGCGGCCGGATCACCGGGTCCGTTCGACAGGAAGACCCCGTCCGGCGATAGGGCCAGCACATCGTCAACTGTCGCGGTGGCCGGCATGACGGTGACATCGCAACCCGCCGAGGCGAGGCTGCGCAGAATGTTGCGTTTTGCACCGTAGTCGAGCGCCACGACGCGGTGGCGCGGCGCAGTCTGGCGCTGATAGCCTTCGGGCCAGGCCCAACGCATTTCGTCCCACCGGTAGCTTTGCTGGCAGGAGACATCCTTGGCAAGATCCAGGCCGACCAATCCGCGCCAGCCACGCGCCCTGGCGACCAGCGCCTCAAGATCGAACCTTCCTTCGGGATTATGCGCCAGCGCGACATGCGGCGCGCCCTGCTGGCGGATCGCACGGGTCAGGCGGCGGGTGTCGATACCGCCAATTCCGATACGGCCCCGGCGTCTCAGCCAATCCACCAGATCGCCCGTGGCCCGCCAGTTCGACGGCTCGGTCGGGTCCCACTTGACAACCATTCCGGCGGCGAAAGGGTCGGCGGTTTCATCGTCTTCCGGCGTGACCCCGACATTGCCGACATGAGGAAAGGTGAAGGTCACGATCTGCCCGGCATAGGACGGGTCGGTCATGATCTCCTGGTAACCAGTCATCGCCGTGTTGAAGACAAGTTCGGCGACCGTTTCACCTGCGGCGCCAAAACCGCGGCCATAGAAGATTGTCCCGTCGGCCAGGACAAGGCAGGCGGTCGGGTGCGGGGGGCTCAGGGCGGCGGACATGGCGGGCTCCGTTTCGGTCGCGCCGTGCCTATGCGTTGCGCGGAGCGGAATCAAGCTCTCGCGCGCGTCTCCTGGCCTAAACGGGAGTGGGAAACGACGGTCAGGGCTTCAGCAGAACCTTGCCTTCGCTGCGGCGGTATTGAGGCAGGATTTCCGCGACGGCCTCGGACAGCGGCAGCGTTGCGGCCACGCGGGTCTCCCATTTCCCGGTTGCGAAACGCTCCTGAACCTTTGCGATCAGGTTGGCGCGCTTTGCGGGCTGCTGCGCGGGCAGCCAGTGTGAAAGCCAGAAGCCCTCGATCCGCTTGCCCATGAAGATGAATTGTCCCATCCGCGCCAGTTCGGGCGCCTCGCCACCCATTTTTCCGTAACTTACCCAGGCCGATCGTGCCGGCATGGCGAAAAAGAGGTCAGCGGCGACCTGGTCACCAACGGCGTCGAGCAGCATGCGCGGCTTCAGTGACCTGACCACCGCCTGGGTCTGGTCCGCGAAGTCCGTGTCGCTACTGACCAGCACCTCGGCGGCGCCGAGTTCGCGCAACGCTTCGCGGTCTTCCGGGCGGCGGATCACGGCGATCGCCTGCAGGCCCTCATCATGCGCGAGGCTCAGCATCAGACGACCCAACTGGGAGCCAGCCGCGTTGACTACAAAGGCCGTCGATCCGCTTTCTCGCGCATACTCCACCAGCGCTATTGCGGTCAGCGGGTTGACGATCAGGGTTGCGCCATCCTCGTCGCGCAGCTCGTCGCGCAGCGGAATGCAAAGCGCGGCATCACTGACCGCGTGGCTTGCCCAGCTCCCGCTGCCGGTTCCCAGGAAGGCGACGCGTTGACCGACTAGGGCCTCGGCCGTCCTGCCGCGTCCGGCGAGGACCGTTCCCACGCCCTCGAACCCGGCGGGAAGTCCTGCCCGGCGCGGCTGCCCGTAGCCGCCCTGCACGAAAAAGAGATCAGACGGATTAACGGGGGCCTGGATGACTTCGATCGTCACCTGACCATCGCCAGGCTCGGGCAGGAGCGTTTCGCGCAATTCCAGAAACGGCTCCAGCGTGTCGGGGACTTGCGGTACCGGTTCTGTGGCATAGCCGCCCTCGCGCAATGTCAGGGCGATCGTCGTCCGGGGCACGGTCATCGGGGGCTCCTTTGATTCGCCGCCGATCCTAACAGCCGTGGTCGTCGCGACAATCTCTACCATCTCTGCTTGATGTGACGTCGCGGCCAGTCGGATCCGTCCCCACAAGGCGCGCGCGGCACATCGAAGGGGTCTCGCCCGTCTGGCGGCGAAAGGCCCGCGAAAAATAGGCCGGATCCTCGAAACCCAGGGCATAGCCGATCTCGGCGATCGGCAAGCGGGTATAGGCAAGGAGCCGTTGCGCCTCGCGTGCGCGACGGGCGTCGATATAGCGACCCGCCGACATGCCGGCCAGCGCGCGCGTAACCCGGTTCAGGTGCGTGGGGGTCAGACCGAGCGCGGAGGCGTAGTCAGTCAGCCGCCAGCCATCTCGCAGATGGCGGTGAAGCGCGGCATCAAAGGCCTGCATGTGCCCGTCATAGCGGGCAGGCGCGGTGCCGGTCCCCGGGGCGGCGAGGCCTCGGGCGGCGTGACACAGGATTTGCGCGCCAAGCGCGCGCATCATCGGAGCGCGAGTCGCGTCGTCGCGGGACCGCTCGGACAACAGCGCCTCGAATGCCGTGTCCATTGCGGGCTCGGCGGGGCAGGTTCCCCACCGGGCAAGCGTTGCCGCGAGGGGCGCGCCGTCGCCAAGTATTTCGGGAAAGGCGTCGGCGGGAAGTGTCAGGACATATCCTTCGGTCCCAGACGCGAATCGAAATCCGTGTACCACCCACGGCGGGATGTTCAGCAGGATCGGCAACGGCAAGTCGCGGCCCCGGCCGTCGACCGTAACGCGTGCATTCCCACGCCTGATCAGCATGATCTGATGCAGGTTCGGGTGGCGGTGTGGCGCGATCTGCCAGTCATGCACGCGCGCGCGGTGACTGATCCGCTCGCAATGCAGCATTCCGGGCGTCTCGCGCGCTTCACCGTAGAGGCCGAAGGCCGGAATTGCACCGCATTGCGCCATGTTCGAATAATACCAGCGATTGCGTCGATCATCCATTCATTTGCGCGGTCGGCGTCCTATCCTCACCGAACCATTGCGGGAGGAGCGGATGCGCACGCAGGTCGTCATCATCGGCGGTGGCCCCTCGGGGTTGATCCTGTCGCAGTTGCTGATGCGCGCGGG
>SLKW01000204.1 GCA_007134405.1 Paracoccaceae bacterium | reverse complement strand
GCCGCCCCGCAGCTGAGCCCCGCGCAGACCGGCTGCCGCGCCGGTCCGCGCCCCGTGATCCAGCCCCTCCCCCCGGCACTCCACTCCCCGGCATCGCCATTCGGCGTCAGAACGTCCTACATGAGTCCTACGCGAGTCCTACACCTGTCATACGCTCGGTGTACGCCCTGTGTACGCCTGTCATACGCCCTGTGTCACCCGGATTCCCAACAAAACAAGGCCCCTCGCCCCGCTTCCCCACACGTCCGCCGCCAAGCCGCGCACGCCCCGTCAAGCTTTCGTAAACCCAACCGCCCGCCGCCGCGCCTCGGCCGCCCTCAGCGCCATCGCAACTCCCCCGAGAATGCCAATCGAGCACAGCACAAGGCGCAGGGTCAGCGGTTCGGCGATGAAGATCACGCCGCCCAAGGCGGCGATGGCGGGAACCGTCAGCTGCACATAAGCCGCCGTCGTCCGCGCAAGCGCCGGCAGCACGCTGTACCAGATCGCATACCCCAGCCCCGACGCAATCGCCCCCGAAGCAATGGCATAGCCCCAGCCCGCAAGACTGGCCGTCTGCAACAGAAGTCCGGGCAGGATTAGTAGCAGCGCCACCGGCAGACACCGGATGAAGTTGCCGGCAGTGTCGATCAAGGGCGTGGTGGAGCCCCGCCCGATCAGCGTGTAGACCGCCCAGCACAGGCCCGCCACCGCCATCAGCAGCGCCGCCAGCGGATCCGGCGCGGTCAGCCCCGGCGCCAGCAGCAGGGCGAGAAACCCGCCCGCAATCAGGAAGCCCAGCCACTCGACCAGGCCCGGCCGCTCGCCCCGGAAGACCGCCCAGCCGACCATCCCGATCTGCACCGCCGCGAACAGGATCAGCGCCCCGGTCCCCGCCCCCAGAGCCAGATACGCCAGCGAAAACGCAATCGCATAGCCAAACAGCGCCAGCGCCCCCGCCCCGCTTCCCCCGATCCGCCCGCGGCCCGGCAGGTGCCCCCGCACCCCCAGGATCACCCCCAGCATCACCGCCCCCGACAAGAGCCGGATGCCGGTAAAGCTCACCGCATCGACATGCCCCCCCGCCAACGCCAGGCGGTTAAGCACTGAATTTGCTGCGAAAGCCACCATCGCCGCAGCGGTCAGAAGCGCGATCTTCAAGGGTGGCGCCATCGCCCTCCGGCCCGGCATCTGCGCTGTCCCTCCTGAACTCCGCTCGGCCCAACTGCTGATCGAACCGCGCCGGAAAGGCAAGCCCGGCGACCCCCGGCCGGCGCGGCCCAGGTGCTCATGCAACCCGGCCGGAACATCTGCGTTAACCAACTCGGGAAGCGCCGGGACGACCCGCGGCGCCTGCCGGGCGCGGTGCAGATCCTTGCCCCGCGCAACGAGAAGAAAGGAGGACACGATGAGCGTTGCTCGCGTAACCGAAATATCCGCAACTTCTCCGACCAGCTTCGATGACGCCGTCGCCAAAGGGATCGAGCGCGCCTCGAAGACGCTTCGCAACGTCAAGGGGGCCTGGATCAAGGAAATGAACGCCACGGTCGAGAACGGCAAGATCAGTGGCTACAAGGTGAACATGGTGATCACCTTCATCCTCGACGACACCTGACGCGCCAACGGGGCATGGCGGGTCACGCCGCGATGCCCTCCGCCGGCCCGCCGCTTCCAACCGCGCCATCCCTGTCGGTGGGCCGTCGGCAGGGCCGGCTCAATTTTTCTTCCACTCCAACCTGTTGGCGGGGTAAATTCACTCCGCCGGTTCGATTTCGATCAGAAGTTCCTTGGCCTCGATCTGCGCGCCGGGCTGAACGTGGACGGCCTTCACCTGGCCGGCGCGCTCCGCATGAAGTCCGGTTTCCATCTTCATCGCCTCGATCGTCACCAGTAGGTCGCCAGCGCCCACCCGCTGCCCCGCACTCACCGCGACCGAGGCCACCGATCCCGGCATCGGGGCGCCGACATGGGCGGGGTTGCCGTCCTCGGCCTTCGGGCGCGCAGCGACGCTGGCCTTTGCCTTCCGGTCGGCAACCCGGATCGTGCGCGGCTGGCCGTTCAGTTCGAAGAAGACGCGCACCTCGCCGTCGTCCTGCGTCTCGCCCACGGTAATCAGCCGGATCTCCAGCGTCTTGCCCGGATCGATCTCGGCCGAGATCTCCTCGCCCGGCTCCATCCCGTAGAAGAAGTTCCAGGTGGGCAGCGTGCGGACCGGACCGTAGATGCGGTGCCGACCCATGTAATCCAGGAAAACCTTGGGATACATGAGGTAGCCGTTGAGGTCCTCGTCATCGACCTTGAACCCCTCCAGGTCGTCGATCAGCTGTGCGCGCGTCGCCTCCAGATCGACCGGCGGCAGATGCTTGCCGGGCCTTTCGGTCAACGGCGCCTCGCCCTTGAGCACCTTCTTCACGATTGCCTCGGGGAAGCCGCCGGGCGGCTGGCCCAGATTGCCTTTCAGCATGTCGACGACCGATTCGGGAAAGGCGATGTCTTTGTCGGGGTTCTCCACATCCGCGCGCGACAAACCCTGCGCGACCATCATCAGCGCCATGTCGCCCACCACCTTGGAGGACGGCGTGACCTTGATGATATCGCCGAAGATCTGGTTCGCGTCGGCATAGGCGCGGGCGACCTCGGGCCAGCGTTCCTCGAGCCCCAGCGAACGCGCCTGCGCCTTGAGATTGGTGAACTGACCGCCGGGCATCTCGTGCAGGTACACTTCGGACGAGGGCGCCTGCTGGCCGGTCTCGAACGCCTCGTACTGCGCGCGGACCATCTCCCAGTAATCGGAGATCTCGCGGATCGCGGCGATGTCGAGGCCGGTGTCGCGGTCGGTTTGGCGAAACGCCTCGACGACCGAGCCGAGCGTCGGCTGGCTGGTATTGCCCGACAGCGCGTCCATCGCCGCGTCGACGCAATCCACCCCCTGTTCGGCCGCCGCGACGATCGTTGCGATCGAGGCGCCAGAGGTGTCGTGGGTGTGGAAATGGATGGGCAGGTCCACGGCATCCTTCAGCGCGGCGAAGAGCGCCCGCGCGGCCGGGGCCTTCAGCACGCCCGCCATGTCCTTGACCGCCAGGATATGGGCGCCGGCGGCCTCCAGTTCCTTGGCCATCGAAATATAATATTTCAGATCATACTTTGGACGCGCCGGGTCCAGCAGGTCGCCGGTATAGCAGATCGCCGCCTCGCAGATGCGGCCGGACTCCAGCACCGCATCCATCGCGACGCGCATGTTCTCGACCCAGTTGAGGCTGTCGAAGACGCGGAAGACGTCGATCCCCGTCTCGGCCGCCTGGCGGACGAAGAACTGCACCACGTTGTCGGGGTAGTTGGTGTAGCCCACTCCGTTCGAGGCGCGCAGCAGCATCTGCGTCATCAGGTTCGGCATCCGCGCGCGCAGATCGCGCAGGCGCTGCCAGGGGCATTCCTGCAGGAAGCGATAGGCGACGTCGAAGGTGGCGCCGCCCCAGCATTCGACCGAGAACAGCTGCGGCAGGTTCGCGGCATAGGCGGGCGCAACGCGTATCATGTCGATCGACCGCATGCGGGTCGCCAGCAGCGACTGGTGGGCGTCGCGCATCGTGGTGTCGGTCAGCAGCAGCTTTTTTTGGGCCTTCATCCAGTTGGCGACGGCCTTCGGCCCCTGTTCCTCCAGCAGCGTTCGGGTGCCCGGCGCGGGCTCGGCGCGCGCGGCGGGGGCCACGGGCGGGCGCGGCTGGGCGGGCATGGGGCGGCCGGCGGTCTCTGGGTGGCCGTTGACGGTGATGTCGGCCAGGTAGGTCAGCACCTTGGTGCCCCGGTCGCGCCGCTTGCTGAAGGTGAAGAGCTCGGGCGTGGTGTCGATGAAGCGGGTGGTGCAGCTGTCGTCGAGGAAGGTCGGATGCTTGAGCAGGTTCTCGACAAAGGCGATGTTGGTGCTGACGCCCCGGATGCGGAACTCGCGCAGCGCGCGGTCCATCCGGGCGATGGCCTCCTTGGGCGTCGGCGCCCAGGCGGTCACCTTGACCAGAAGTGAATCGTAGTAGCGCGTGATGACGCCGCCGGCATAGGCCGTGCCGCCGTCAAGCCGGATGCCCATCCCGGTGGCCGAGCGGTAGGCGGTGATGCGGCCGTAATCGGGAATGAAGTTGTTGAGCGGGTCCTCGGTCGTCACCCGGCATTGCAGGGCGTGGCCCCGCAGGGCGACATCGTCCTGGCTGGGGGTGCCCGTCGCCTCGGCCAGCGTCGCGCCTTCGGCGATGCGGATCTGCGCCTTGACGATGTCGATGCCGGTCACCTCTTCGGTGACGGTATGCTCGACCTGGATGCGGGGATTGACCTCGATGAAGTAGAAGGCGCCGGTATCCATGTCCATCAGGAACTCGACCGTGCCGGCGTTCTGATAGCCCACGGCGCGGCCGAGCTTCAGGGCCAGGTCGCAGACCTCCTGCCGCTGCTCGGGGCTCAGGTAGGGGGCGGGCGCGCGTTCGACGACCTTCTGGTTGCGGCGCTGGACGGTGCAGTCGCGTTCGAAAAGATGGTAGAGGCCGCCGTGCAGGTCGCCGAGAAGCTGCACCTCGACATGGCGCGCGCGCTCGATCATCTTTTCCAGATAGCCCTCGCCGTTGCCGAACGCGGCCTCGGCCTCGCGCCGTCCCTCGCGGACCTTCGCCTCCAGGTCGTCGGGGCCCTGGATCGCGCGCATCCCCCGCCCGCCGCCGCCATGGCTGGCCTTGAGCATCAGCGGATAGCCGATCTCGGCGGCGTCTTGGCGGATCGCGTCCATGTCCTCGCCCAGGACATCCGTCGCCGGGATCACGGGCACGCCCGCCTCGATCGCCACCCGCCGGGCGCTCGCCTTGTCGCCGAGGGCACGCATCGTGTCGGCCTTGGGGCCGATGAAGGCGATGCCGGCCTTCGTGCAGGCATCGACCAGTTCGGGATTTTCGCTGAGCAGCCCGTAGCCTGGATGGATCGCATCGGCGCCCGATTGCTTCGCCACCCGGATGATCTCGGGGATCGACAGATAGGCCGCAACCGGGCCCAGCCCCGCGCCGATCCGGTAGGCCTCGTCGGCCTTGAACCGGTGCAGGCCAAGCTTGTCCTCCTCGGCGAAGACAGCAACGGTGCGCTTGCCCAGTTCGTTCGCCGCGCGCATCACGCGGATGGCGATCTCGCCGCGGTTTGCGATCAGGATCTTGCGAAATTCGGCCATTCGGTCCCTCGTTCGGCTGGTGGCGTGCACGTTCCGCGGCGGGGCGCGCGGCGGTCACAATTGGCCGTCTCGCGCCCGGCTTTGCAAGACCTGCGGGTGGCTTATGCCCAGTTGATGCAGGTTCGCGATCAGGTCGTCGCGCAGGATATGGTCCAGATGCGCCGCCCCCGCAGGACCGAGGGCGCCGAGCGCATAGTGCCAGGCGCGGCCGAGCATGACGAAATCCGCCCCGCGCGCGATCAGCCGCAGGATGTCCAGTCCGCCCTCGACCGAGCCGTCGGCGATGAGCGGCAGATCGGGCGCAGCCGCGCGGACCGCCGGCAACACGTCGATCACTGCGGGGCAACCGTCGAATTGCCGCCCGGCGTGGTTCGACACCCAGGCGGCATCGACGCCGGTTTCGGCGGCACGGGCCGCATCCTCGGGGCGCAGGACGCCCTTCAGCACGAACGGGCCCTCCCAGCCGTCGCGCACGGCCTTGACGTAGTCCCAGTCGGGATTGGTGCGCAGCAGGTAGCCCGCATGCGCCGTCGACGGGGCGTTGCCGTCGAGCTTCAGGTACTCCTCCATCAGCCGCAGGCGGGGAACGCCCTGGCGCAACGTGCCTAGCGCCCAGCGGGGGCGGATTGCGGCCTGCCAGATCATGCGCGGCGTTCTCTTCGGCGGGATGGCCAGATCGGCGCGGCGCTGGCGTTCGCGGCGCGAGGGGGCGGGCACGTCGACCGTGAGCACGAGCACGCGGAAACCCGCCGCCTTTGCCCGGCGCAGCAGATCGGTCCGGATCGCGGGATCCCCCGGCGGGTAGAGCTGGAACCAGCCCATCTCGCCTGCAAGCGGCCCGATTTCCTCAGGCAGGCGGGTGGCGACGGTGGAGAGGCCGTAAGGGATGCGCCGCGCCGCGGCGAGCCGCGCGAGCGCCGCCTCGGCGCCGGGCCAGATCAAGCCCGACATTCCCAGGGGCGCGATGCCGAAAGGTGCCGCGTAATCCTGCCCCAGAAAGCGCGTCGAGAGGTCCGGTGCGACCGGCCCCTGCAGGACGCGCGGCGTCAGGCGCAGGGCGTCGAGCGCGGCGCGGTTGACGGATTTCACCGACTCGGTTCCGGTCGCGCTGTCGAGGTATTCCCATACGAAATGCGGCAGGCGCCGGCGCGCCCGGGCGCGCAGGTCGGACAGGGCGGGATAGCGCAGGTCCAAATCCATCAAGGGCTTATGGCAGCCGGCCGCGCGCTCGGCAACGGGCGATCGCGGGTATCGTCAGTGCAGCTTGAACTCGCCCACAACGTTCCGCCATTCGCCGGGCGCGATCAGCTTGCGATGCGTGAAACGCACCGAATGCAGGGGTCCCTCGATCTCGCGCTGCCAGAACTCGATGAATTCGAAGAGGCGCGGGTAGTCGGGGGCGAGGTCGTAGTCCTGCCAGATGTAGCTGTTGAGAACGTGCCGGTAGTCCGGCATGCGGTAGTAGAACTCGGCCGTGGTCAGGCCGTAGCCCTTGAGCATGAGTTGGGTTTCCTGGTGTTCCATTGTACGGGTACCATGCAGATGCCTCGATACTTCAAATCTGCCAAAGAGATTCTAAAAATCAATAAAAACAGTTTGTTGGCAATTCATGAGGGTGGCTGCCAGCCGGGGTCCGGTGGTGCTTGCGCCGCCGGGCGCCCAAGAGTTGCGCGTGAATGCACGCGAAAGCGGCGGGCTGCAAAGGAGGTTGGAGGCGGGGCGCGGACCACTGTGGCAGGACGCTGGCACGGGTATGGCAAGCGTATGGCAGGCGTGTGGCAAGCGGGTGGCAGGCGGGTGGCAGGCGGGTGGCAGGCGGGTGGCAGAAGCGCGCGGTGGGGTACGAGGGCGTTAACCGTCGGAAGGCGCGCCGGGGCAGGTCATACGGTTTCCGCTTGATCAGTTCGGGAAGCACGGGCGGCGACCGACCGCGGGCGGAAGCGAAGCGCCCGCGTCGTGCCGGAGGCACGCCTTCGGCGTGACGGGGGGCGGTCGGGCGCTGCCCG
>SLKW01000340.1 GCA_007134405.1 Paracoccaceae bacterium | reverse complement strand
CGCGACGCCGCGCGGGTGAAGACCGTGCTGAACGAAAAAGCCCGCGAAGCGGCGGCGAACTGAGGAGCGAGACCATGCCCAAACGCATCCTGCAAGGCACGGTGACGAGCGACAAGAACGACCAGACCGTTACGGTCCTGATCGAGCGCCGCTTCACGCATCCGGTGATGAAGAAGACCGTGCGCCTGACCAAGAAGTACCGCGCGCACGATCCGGAGAACCAATTCAAGGTCGGCGACCAGGTCCGAATCGAAGAATGTGCGCCGATCTCGAAAACCAAGCGCTGGAGGGTGGTGACCGAAGCTACGGCTTGACGTCCCAAACTCCGGTTTGAACGAAACCCTGGGACCGCCTGCGTGGCGTGTTTCCAAAGGTCGGGAGAAACCCCATGATCCAGATGCAGACCAATCTGGATGTAGCTGACAATTCCGGCGCCCGCCGGGTACAGTGCATCAAGGTTCTGGGCGGTTCGCATCGCCGCTATGCCTCCGTCGGCGACATCATCGTGGTGTCGGTCAAAGAGGCCATTCCGCGCGGTCGCGTGAAGAAGGGCGACGTGCGCAAGGCTGTCGTCGTGCGCACCGCCAAGGAAGTGCGCCGTGAAGACGGCACCGCCATCCGCTTCGATCGCAACGCCGCTGTCATCCTGAATAACCAGGGCGAGCCCGTCGGTACCCGTATCTTCGGGCCGGTGGTACGCGAGTTGCGTGCGAAGAACTTCATGAAAATCATTTCGCTGGCGCCGGAGGTGCTCTGATGGCTGCGAAGCTGAAAAAGGGCGACAAGGTCGTCGTGCTGGCCGGCAAGGACAAGGGCAAGACGGGTGAGATCACCCAGGTCATGCCCAAGGATAACAAGGCCATCGTCGATGGCGTTAACATTTCCATCCGCCACACGAAACAAAGCGCGCAGAGCCAGGGCGGCCGGCTTCCGCAGCCGATGCCCATCGATCTGTCGAACCTTGCCATCGTCGATGGCAACGGCAAGGCGACCCGCGTGGGTTTCCGCATCGAGGATGGTAAGAAGGTGCGTTTCGCCAAGACGACCGGAGACGTGATCTGATGCTTGATACCGCGACCTACACCCCGCGTCTGAAGGCGCAGTACCGCCAGAAGATTCGCGCCGCGCTCAAGGAAGAGTTCGGCTACAAGAACGACATGCAAATCCCGAAGCTCGAGAAGATCGTGCTCAACATGGGGATCGGCGAGGCTGTCAAGGACACCAAGAAGGTGAAATCCGCGCACGAGGATCTCACCGCGATTGCCGGCCAGAAAGCGGTCATCACCAAGGCGAAGAACTCGATTGCGGGGTTTCGCGTGCGCGAGGGCATGCCGCTTGGTGCGAAGGTCACACTTCGTGGCGACCGGATGTACGAGTTTCTCGACCGCCTGATCACCATCGCGCTGCCGCGCGTGCGGGACTTCCGTGGTGTGAAGGGCTCGTCCTTCGATGGGCGCGGCAATTTCGCCATGGGCGTCAAGGAACACATCGTCTTCCCCGAGATCGACTTCGACAAGGTCGACGAGGTCTGGGGGCTCGACATCATCATCTGCACCACCGCGGAAACCGACGCGGAAGCCAAGGCGCTGTTGAAGCATTTCAACATGCCCTTCAACAGCTGACGCGGAAGGAGAGGAACACATGGCCAAGAAATCCATGGTCGAACGCCAGAAGAAGCGCGAGCGTATGGTGCAGAAGCATGCCGCCAAGCGTGCCGCGCTGAAGGCGATCGCCAATGACCAGAGCGTCTCGATGGAAGAGCGGTTCAAGGCGAGCCTGAAGCTGGCCCAACTGCCGCGCAATTCGTCGCCGACACGCCTGCACAACCGCTGCGAACTGACCGGCCGTCCGAAGGCCTATTATCGCAAACTGAAACTCAGCCGGATTATGCTTCGCGAGCTTGGCTCGTTCGGTCAGATACCCGGCATGGTCAAGTCAAGCTGGTAAGGAGGGGATGACATGTCAATGAACGATCCTCTCGGCGATATGCTGACCCGGATCCGTAACGCACAGCTGCGCGGCAAGACGAGCGTGCGCTCGCCTGCGTCGAAACTGCGCGCCTGGGTGCTCGATGTGCTGGCCGACGAAGGCTACATTCGCGGCTACGAGCGTGTAACGACGCCCGAGGGCCATGAAGAGCTGGAAATCGTGCTAAAATACGCCAGCGGCGAGCCGGTGATCCGTGAACTCAAGCGCGTGTCGACGCCCGGTCGCCGGGTCTATGCCGGGGTCAAGGATATCCCGCAGGTACGTAATGGCCTTGGCGTCTCTGTCGTTTCGACGCCCAAGGGTGTGATGTCGGATGCAGCGGCGCGCGCGGCCAATGTTGGCGGCGAAGTTCTCTGCCGCGTCTACTGAGGAGGGCCGAAATGTCTCGTATTGGCAAACAGCCGGTCGCTCTGCCGAACGGCGTCAGCGCCACAGTTTCTGGCCAGACCATAGAGGTCAAGGGGCCGAAAGGCACGCGCAGCTTCACCGCGACCGATGACATCGAAATCAAGCTCGAGGACAATGTCGTCCATGTAAAGCCGCGCAGCCTGTCAAAGCGCGCCCGTCAGCAATGGGGCATGTCGCGCTCGATGGTCGCCAACCTGACACAGGGCGTCACCGAAGGGTTCAAGCGCGAACTGGAACTGGTCGGCGTCGGTTATCGCGCAGCGATGCAGGGCAAGGACCTGAAACTGTCGCTTGGCTACAGCCACGAAGTCATCTTCGAGGTTCCAGCCGGTGTCACCGTTTCGACGCCCAAGCCCACCGAGATCTTGGTGGAAGGGTCAGATCAGCAGATGGTTGGCCAGGTGGCCGCCAACATCCGCGACTGGCGCCGTCCCGAGCCCTACAAGGGCAAGGGCATCCGCTACAAGGGCGAATACATCTTCCGCAAGGAAGGCAAGAAGAAATAAGGGCGCATCAGATGGCGAATACCAAACGGAAGCTGTTCCAGAAGCGCCGCCTGCGCGTTCGGAACAAGTTGCGGAAGACCGCCAATGGGCGCCTGCGCCTGTCGGTTCACCGCTCGAACAAGAATATCAGCGCTCAGTTGATCGACGATCTGCGCGGCGTCACCGTCGCGGCGGCGTCGACGCTGGAAAAGGAACTGGGCTCCGTCGGCGTGAACAACGTCGAGGCCGCCGCGAAGGTGGGCGCAAAACTTGCCGAGCGCGCCAAGGCCGCGGGTGTCGAGGACTGCTATTTCGATCGTGGCGGGTTTCTCTTCCACGGGAAGATCAAGGCGCTGGCCGATGCTGCCCGTGAGGGCGGCCTGAAGTTCTGAGGAGACGATCATGGCACGTGAAGACAACCGCCGGGACCGCCGCGAGCGCGACGACAGCCCGGAATTCGCCGATCGTCTGGTCGCGATCAACCGCGTCTCGAAGACGGTGAAGGGGGGCAAGCGTTTCGGCTTCGCCGCGCTCGTCGTCGTCGGTGACCAGAAGGGTCGCGTCGGCTTCGGCAAGGGCAAGGCCAAGGAAGTTCCCGAAGCCGTGCGCAAGGCGACCGAGCAGGCCAAGCGTTCGATGATCCGGGTGCCACTGCGCGAAGGTCGCACGCTGCATCACGACATCGAGGGCCGTCACGGTGCCGGCAAGGTCATCATGCGTTCGGCGGTGCCGGGAACCGGGATCATTGCCGGCGGCCCGATGCGCGCCGTGTTCGAGATGCTGGGTCTGCAGGATGTCGTGGCGAAATCGCTCGGCAGCCAGAACCCCTACAACATGATCCGAGCCACGATCGACGGCCTGAAGAAGGAGTCGAGCCCCCGGATGGTCGCGCAACGTCGCGGCAAGAAGGTTGCCGACATCCTTCGCAAGGACGAACCGGCCGCGGCCGAAGCGTAAGGAGAGCAGATCATGGCCAAGACCATCGTCGTCAAGCAGATCGGCTCGCCGATTCGCCGCCCCGCGGCTCAGCGCGAAACGCTCAAGGGGCTGGGGCTGAACAAGATGCACCGCACGCGTGAGTTGGAAGATACGCCCGCCGTGCGTGGCATGGTTGACAAGATTCCGCACCTGGTCCGCATCATCGAGGAGCGCGGCTAGTACCCGACCGTTGCTGCCGCGCGATGCACGGCAGTATGGTTCTCTTTCCGCGCCAAGCGCGGCGTGACGCGCTCCCTATCTGAATTAGACGGCGCCCGAGCATCGGGCGCCGTTTTCAGTTTCGGCTCTCTGCCGCTGTTTCCGTGAGCGGCGGAATGCGTCGATGCCCCGGCGCAATCGCGGTCGCCGCGTTGGTCACCGGTTCAGCAAGTCGCGGTGAAACTGGCGCAGAAGTAGCATGCCGACCACCATCGGCACCATGATCCAGAGCCCGACATACACCATCGAAATATAATCGGGCCGATAGATCGGGTAGAAGCCGTCGCGCATGATTCCGGTCAGATGCAACACGGGATTGTACCACAAGATTGCCTGGGCCAACGGCGGCACCTCTTCGTACAGGAAGATCACACCTGAAATTATGAAAAGTGGCCTCGTGAGGATCGCCCAGATTTGCTCCCAAACCGGGAAGCGCTGAAAGAGGTAGCAATTCAGACAGCCGACTCCCAGGCCCAGTAGGGCGGCAAGGCTCATTGCAAGAAGGATCTTTCGCCAGTCGAGAACCGTGCGGATGTCTTCATAGACGATGATGCCGGTCAGGATGATCGTCGTGGTGAGCGCAACAACCAGGGAATTGAGGAGAAACCGCGCGAGGATCGCATCCATCCAGGTGACGCGCGGAAAGAACAGGAGCGGCTTGGAGAACATCATCGCCCGGCCGACCTGACTGCCGAGAACCGTGAACATTTGCAGCACCAAGAGCCCCGTTCCCTTGAAAAGGAAATAGCTGGTTCCGAGGCTGGGCGTGCGGGCGAGAAGCGACCAAACATACCCCAAGATGAGGATCATGCCGAGCGGCTCCAGAATGGCCCACAGATAGCCGCCCGGAGTTCGGCCATAGCGTGTCGACATCTCCCGCAGGACAAGCGCCGCGATGCTGCGGAGCGCAAGAATCGCCCTGCCGTTCAACACACGCGCATCACGTAGCTGTGGGAGGGGGGCTTCGGTCGGCAGTCTGGCCTTCCTTCTGCTGGTGTTTGCGCGTGCAACTATGTAGAGGATTCGGTACAATGCTGCTTCTATTTCTCGGGTAAGGTGTGGTCCAGAGCGTTCCGAAAATAAAGCCCTCCGAAGCAAGCGATCCGCACGCGGACGCCGGAAGGATGGAAACGGTGACGCGCGACGCCGGGCGCCCCGCGGATTCGACTTCTCCGCGCGAGGGGAAAGAGCGCGATGCCGGAGGCAGCAAGGACGTCGTCGGAAAACCTGAAAAGGTAAAGGACAAGGCCGTCGGGCGACAGGAAAAGCGCGCGGCGCCAGGGGAACGAGGCAAGTCCTCCGATGCCCCGAAGGCGCGTTCCAAGTCGGATCCGGCCCCGCGCAAGGCACCACCGGAAAGCGGAACGACACCGCCACCGGTCGGGAAGGCCGCATCGCCAGCGCGGATTCGATGGCGGCATCGCAACCTGGCCTTCAGCCTGATCCTCGTGGTGCTGTTGCCGGTCTTGCTCAGCGCAACCTATCTGACCGTGCTGGCCGAGGATCAATACGCCTCGACCACCGGCTTCACAATCCGCCAGGCAGAAACGGAAAGCGCCAGCGCCGTGCTTGGTGGACTGACGCAAATGTTCGGTGGCGCGAATGTCGGCAATGCCGATCTTCTTTTCGAGTTTCTACAGAGCCAGGAAATCGTCGAGCGGATCGAGGAAAGGTTCGATCTGCGCGCGCATTATTCGACGACATGGCCGCGCGACCCGGTGTTTTCGATCTGGCCCAACTCCACGGTCGAGGATCTCTCGCGCTTCTGGCGGCGCATGGTGCGGGTGACTTACAATCAGTCCTCGGGGCTTATCCTGATCCAGGTGCGGGCCCGCGATCCGCAGGCGGCGCAAGAGATCGCACAGGCGATCGTCGCCGAGAGCGAGATCATGATCAACATGCTCAACGAGACCGCACGGCGCGACAGCATGGCGAATGCCGAGACCGACCTTGCCGAGGCGGTGGACCGACTACGCGCAGCGCGCGAAGAGATGGCTGAGTTTCGGGCGCGCACGCAGATCCTGGATCCGATGGCGGATATCCAGGGCCGGATGGGGGTTCTCAGCAATCTCCAGCAGCAGTTGGCCCAGGCCTTGGTCGATTACGACCTGCTGCTACACACCGCCGATAGCGGCGATCCGCGCGTGCGGCAGGCGATGCGCCGGATCGAGGTGATCCGCGACCGCATCGCCGACGAACGGCGCAGCTTCGCCGCGCAGGATGTGACGGTCGACAACACCGATTATCCGCAACTGCTCGGGCAATACGAAGGTCTGCGCGTGAACCAGGAATTCGCCGAGCAGTCGTACGGCGCGGCCCTGACGGCCTTTGATGCCGCTCGCTCGAAGGCGGAGCGTCAGCAACTCTATCTCGCCTCGTTCATCCGACCCACGCTCGCGCAGCGGGCCGAGTATCCGCAACGGTTCATGCTGATCGGGTTGACGCTGATGTTTGCAGGACTGGCCTGGGCGATTGGTGCCTTGGTTTACTACAGTCTGCGTGATCGGGGATAGGCATGCGGCGCCGGTGCGAAAGGGACGAGGCGGGCGAATGATCCGGTTCGAAAACCTGTGCAAGGGCTTCTGGGTTCGCGGGGAATACCGCCCGGTCCTCGATGACCTGACCATGGATCTTCCGACGGGCCAATCGATGGCGCTGATGGGGCGCAACGGGGCGGGCAAGTCGACGCTGTTACAGATCCTGGCGGGCACGATGCAACCCGCTTCGGGGCGCGTCCTGCGCGGCGGCAGTGTCTCATGGCCAGTCGGCAACGCAAACAGCTTCCACAAGGATCTGACCGGCGTGCAGAACACGCGATTCCTCGCCCGCGCCTATGGGGTCGATAGTGATGAACTCGTGGCGTTCGTTGAGGAATTCGCGGCGATCGGCGACCATTTCGCCATGCCCATGCGCAGCTATTCCTCGGGCATGCGCTCGCGCGTGGCCTTTGGCGTGGCGATGGGGATCCCTTTCGATACCTACCTGATCGACGAGGTGACCGCCGTGGGCGACGCTCGGTTCAAGCGCAAGAGCAAGGAGGTCTTCCGCGCCAGGTTGGAGAATGCGACGGCGATCCTTGTGAGCCACTCGCTCAACGACATGCGGAATTTCTGCGACAGCGGGCT
>SLKW01000250.1 GCA_007134405.1 Paracoccaceae bacterium | reverse complement strand
TTCTGGCGCTTCGAGGAACAGGAGGTCGGCTCCTGCAGCCGCAAAGGCGCGGACGCGGGCCAATGCCTCGTCCATACCCATTATTGCCCGGGCATCGGTTCGCGCAAGAATTAGTGGCCGGGTCGGGGTCGACTCGCTTGCCGCGACTGCGGCGCGTATTCGCGCCACGGCTTCGTCCCGCCCCACGACGGTCTTGCCTGGAAGATGGCCACAGCGCTTTGGCCAGGTCTGGTCTTCGATCATCACTGCCGCCGCGCCGGCTTGCGCGAGGTCGGTGATCGTTCGCGCGATGTTTGCGTCGCCGCCGTAGCCCGTATCGCCGTCCACCAGGATCGGCAATCCAGAGGCGCGGATGATTGTGCGCGCGCTTTCCAGCATCTCTGTCGGAGTAACAAGACCGATGTCTGGCCAGCCAAACCGCCCTGCCGCCACGGCGTACCCGCCCATGAATGCGGCCGGAAAGCCTGCACGGGCCACCATTCGCGCCGACAGTCCGTCATACGGACAGGGAAGCACGAGAAGACGCCCCTCGGCAAGCAAGGCGCGCAGGCGGTCGGGTTCAGGGATGTGGATGTTCATGATCGACCTCCCGATCCAAGTTTGCCGGACATCTGTGCATTCGGTCCTCCGGCCCCGAAGCGTTCGGCATTTTGATGCCTCCCCTCAGCGCACAATGGAGGGCAACCAGGTGATAAGCGGCGGAAAGAAAATCAACAGCGCGATCACCAAGAAGATCGGGATCAGGAACGGCAGGACCGAGATCACGACCTCCTCGAAGCGTAAGCCGGTAATCTCGACCAGAACGAATAGCACGTTGCCAAAGGGTGGCGTGATGACGCCAACGGACAGCGTAATCACCATCAACACGCCGAAAAACAGGGGGTCAATGCCGAGCATCTGGACGGTCAGCATGAAAATCGGCGTGAAGATCAGCACCGCCTCGACCACCGACATGAAGCACCCGATCACCAGGAAAAAGGCCGCCATTGCGAACAGCAACATCGTCGGCGACAGATCCATCATTGCAAGCATGGCGGCCAGTTCCTGCGGGATGCGCAAGCGGACGAGAAGCCAGCCGTAGAAGGTGGCAATGGCGATAATGAACATGATGATTGCAGTGAACCGCACGGTGCGGGCGAAGACGTCGAGCAGGTCGCGCCAGCCCACGTCGCGATAGACGACGAGCCCTAGAAGAAGCGCGTAGATGCAGGCGACTGCCCCGGCCTCGGTCGGCGTGAAAATGCCCGACCAGATTCCGCCGACGATGATCAGGGGCGTCAGCAGCGGCGGCAGTGCGCGCCAGAAGAGCCGGACGAGTTCCATGAATCGCGGGCGCGGGGTGCGCGGCATCTCGATCCAGAAGGAGACGATGAAGCAGGTGGCCATCAGCGCGACACCGAGCAGCAGCCCGGGCACAATGCCGGCGACGAACAGCGCCGCGATAGAAACGCCCGACAGCCAGCCATAGATCACGAGTGCGATTGATGGTGGGATGATCGGTGAAATGATCGAGGCCGCGCCCGTGATTCCGGCCGCAAAGCGCATCGGATAATTCCGGTCGCGCATCGCCTTTATTTCGAGCTGACCAATCCCGGCGACATCCGCCACGGCGGTCGCCGACATGCCCGCGAAGATCATGCTCGCCACGACGTTGACATGTCCAAGCCCGCCGCGGATGAAGCCGACGAGTGCATTGGCGAAATCGAATACGCGCCCGGTGACCGAGCCCGCGTTCATCATCGAGGCGGCGAAGATGAAGAACGGGATCGCAAGGATCGGAAAATTGTTGAGCCCGCGTGCCATCTGCAGCGCGAACAATTCGGCCGGGACTGCCTGCAGCCCGCCCTGCATGACCAGCACTGCCAGGCACGTCAGGCCGATCGACACCGCAATCGGCACGCCCAACGCAAAGAGAAGCACCATCAGTCCGAGGAAGATGACGAGGTAGTCCATCCGTCCTCCAGGCATTGCGGGCCACGGGCGATGAGCCGCCCAAGATGAAGGACGCTGAAGAGCGCCATCGCGCCAACGCCGACAACAAGTGCGAGGTAAAGCCAACTCAGGCTGATCCTCAGCGCAGTGGTGTGGTTGTTGGCACTGACCTGCATCATTGAGGCGCCGCCCCAGACGATAATGGCAAAGAGCACGAGCGCCGCGATTTCGACCGCGATGGCCAGAAGCCAACGCGGGCGCGGCGGCAGGCGTCGCGGCAGGACGTCGATGACGATATGGCCGCGTCGCGCCCAGACCGCCGCAGCACCCAGGAGCGCCATCCACATCAGCAAGCCTGAACCAACTTCCTCAGACCAAGCCACCGAGATGCGCAGCACCTGCCGTGCCAACACCGAGTAGCCGATCACGCCGATGAGTGCCGCCATCATTGCCATGGCAGCGATCTCCATGGTGCGCGCCAGCGCCGCTTCGATCTTGTCAACTATCGACATTGCGTTCGTAGCTCGGGAGGGCCCGGGGCGGCAGGCGCCCCGGGGCCGGGCGTCAGTTCGCGGTGGACCCGATCGCCGTCTCGATATCGTCGGACACACCGTCAGCCATCTCGGCGAGGGCGCGGTCAATCGCGGGGGCAGCAGCCTCGCGGAAGGGTTCCTGATCGACATCGATGAATGTCATGCCGTTTTCGATCAGCGCCTCACGGTAATAGTCTTCGCTTTCCAGCTCCACCTCGATGCCGTGCTGCCGAGCTTCTTCGACGGCTTCACGAATGATCTCCTGCTGCTCCTCATCCAGCCCGTCCCACCAGGCCGCGGCAGCGACCCAGTGCCACGGGAAGGACAAATGCGCGGTGGTGATGATGTAATCCTGAACTTCCCACATCTGGCGGGTATATGGGCCGGCAAGCGAGTTCTCATGCGCCTCGACCTGACCAGTGCGCATCGCCAGATAGATGTCGGGCGCCGGGATCACCACGGCCTGCACGCCCAGTTCCTCCCAGACATCGACCCAAAGCGGGATCTGCGGCAGCCGCATCCGGAGTCCCTGAAGGTCCTCGGGTGCGTTGATTTCGCGCGACGAGGTCATGTGCCGGAAGCCGCGCATCTGCGGTCCGAAATAGACGAGGTTGCCGCGCTCGCGCGCCTGCTCCTGCATCGCCGCGCCCGACCCGGTCTCCATCAGGTAGTATTCAGCTGCCTCGAATGTCGGAAACACGAAAGGAATTGAAACCGCATCATATTCCGGCGCGTATTCGGACATGAAGAGCCCGCCCGTCAGCGCCATCTGCGTCTGTCCCAGGTTGAGCAGTTGCAGAACATCGGTCTCAGAGCCGAGCTGACCGCCAAGAATAACATTGACCTCCATCGACCCATCGGATCGCTCGGCGACGATTTCGGCGAAGCGCTGCAGGGCCGCTTCCTCGGAGCCGCCAGCACCCATCGTATTGTGGATCTCGATTGTCTGTGCAGTTGCGCCGCCGACGGCCATTGCCGCTACGAGAGCAGCCCCGCACAGGCGGGTTCTTAATTGTGACATATTGACCTCCCATTCCTCTGCGGGCGCCCTCCCAAGCGGCCGCGATGATGGTAGCTTACGCACCAAGGAGGGTGGCGGCAAGATAAGGCGCCGAAAGGCCGCGCTGGCGGCGCACGCACCGGAGGTCGCCGAGAAGTGCATTCAGGGAGGCATTTGGCATGGCGACTTCAAGGGCGGTTGGACGCGTTCGGCTTCCGCGCGGTTACCTGGCGAAGAGCACCAGCGCGGCCACAAGCGGATAGCCGAGCGCACTCGGCATCATGGTCAGCGCCATGCCCAGGGCACGGCCCTGCGCGCCGCGGCGATACCCCAGGTAAAAGAGGATCCGTCCCAAGACAAAGAAGCTTGCCGCGATCGGCAGAAATGCAAGCCAAGGCCCCCCTGCCACGGCGGCCAGCGCCAGGAAGAAGCCTCCCGCGAGCACCGTCTGCTCCAGAGTATTCTGCAGAAACGCGGCCTTTATGGCGAGCCGATGGCTGGGCGGACCCGCAGCTTGTCCCCCGATATCTTCGGCCGAAAAACGTCGTGCGGTCGAGACCATCAAGATCGCCACCATCAACACAGATCCCGGAACCGCCCAGATCAGTGCCGCAAAAGCCATGCGCTCGCCCGGTGCGCTCGGCAGATCGACGACCGCTGGGCCAACCCACCAGGCGACGGAAAAGCCCAACAGCGTCGCGATCGTGGCAATCGTTGAGCCCCTGCGGATGGCGCGTTCCTCGGCGACCATGTCCACGTCTTCGGGCGGGCGGCGAAAGGCATCGCGGGTCATAACAAGTCCTGATCTTCGGGAAGGTGTTTCGCGGCTGGTCCGCGACGCGGACGCGATCCATCCAGATTGGCTCGGTGCGCGAGCGACTGCTGCAGAGACCTCAAGCCTAAGCCACTCCGGTCGATGATTTCAACGGAAGCGCGCATGGCTCCGATCGAACTATCGCGCTTGCGTCTGGCAAGGGGGTCCAAGGACAGGGAGTGATCGATCGGGTCGGCTCCAAGCAGCCGAAGGTCACCGTCCCTCGGGTAGATAACGACAGGCCGCGCGGCTGAGGGCCCTCCTACCGCCCACCTGGCCTCGGCGCCAACGCGCATGTGACACGGACGACCGTCCAGCCTTCGGGGGTCACTCGCTCGAGCTCCGGACCGGCAGCGTAGATGCAGGCAATCGGCAGCCGAGGCAGGAAGTCGTGAATGGTCTCGACGCATTGGTCCGGAGCGCCAAGTTCGCAGATGAGGGCGATGACCCGCATCATGGCCCGGCCACCAAAGCCAGACCGGCGAAGCACAGGATCGCAGCGCCGCATAGCCGCGAAAGGTGCCGCATGGTCTCAGGCCGTGTATTCCTAACGCGCGCCGCAAAGACGCAGGCCGCAATCAATGGCAACACGCCCCCGACAAGCACCGCCGCGCTTGCCATCGCCAGGATGCGGGTTTCGGGGCGCGCCAAGTCGACGAATTGCGGCAGCAGAGCGAGGATGAAGATCAGGTTCATCGGGCTCGAGAGCCCGACCACGAACCCCAGTGTCCCGTCGTTCATGCGCCATCTGCGGAAATTCCGCACCCCGGCTTGTGGCACGGGATCCGCAGCCAGCATCGGAAGTGCCAAAGCGCTCAGCAGCGCAATTCCGCCGAGGCGAAAGGCGTGCTGAGCGCTTTCGTCAACGCTGACCATTCCGAGGATCGCTCCCCAGGAACAAGCCAGAAGCAGGACTTTCGACGCGGCGATGCCCAGCGTGACGCGCAACCCGCTCGGCAGTCCGTCGGTCGCCGACCGCCAGCCGGCCAAGAGAATGCAGGGCCCCGGCGCCGCCGAACTTGCCGCCGCCGCCACACCCAAACCGAGAGCCGCAACCGGGTCCATCGCCGCCCACCTCATGTCAGCGCTGCGGCGGAAAAGGCCGCAAGCCCCAGAAGCGCCACCCCGCTGACCCGCATGACGCGCCGCGCCCAACCGAAGCCTGACCGCCCGGACCGCGCCCCCAGCGCGCTGATCGCAAGCATGGGGATCGTGGTGATCACGAGAATGGCCACCGTCACCAGCGCGAGGTCGGAGGCAGAAACCTGCGTGAAATCGACGAATTGCGGCAGCAGAGCCAGCAGGAAGATCAGGTGCACCGGACTTGTCAGGCCTGTGGCCAGACCACCGCCAAGATCGCCCATCCACCGCAGCGTCAAGCGTCCCGCACGCAGACCCGGTTCCGCCACCGGTTCGATGCCGGGACCGATCAACAGCATAAAAGACAGCAGGAGGATCACGCCAATCCCCGCGATGCGCAGCATGGCGAGGCCGCTATCGGTCAGGATCAGCATTCCGGCCATGACGGCCCAGACCACCGCGATCAGAACCAGCGTCGCCAGCGCCATGCCGAGGCTGACCTGAACTCCGGCACCGAGCCCATGCGCGGCCGACCGGCCGAGGGCCAGCATCATCCCCGGCCCGGGGACCACCGCATTCAATGAGGCCGCGACCAGAAGCGCCAATAGGGAAACCGTGTCCATTGCGCCCGCTCCATCCAAATCCGGGGCGAATCCGCCGAGAGGGAACAGGGTGACGCAACTGAATCGTCTTCGCCTCACCAGTTTGGGTGAGCCAAGTGCGAAGATTCACGCTATAGTAATCTTTTTTCAGAACCCAATTCAGCGAAACCATGACAACGAGCGCCGATTTCGACCGGCTGGTGCCTGCGATCTACGAGGCCGCCAGCGCGCCCGATGGATGGGCGGATGTGCTCAGCGGCATAGCGAAGAGTCTCGGCGCCGATAGCGCGATGATCGGTCTCGTCCCCGCCGATTGCATGTGGAATGGAGAGATTTGGGGCGCCAATCTCGATCGAGCATCAATTGCCAACTTTTTATCCCCCGGTTCGGTCGACAACTCCGTTTTCGTGCGCGCGCTTCAGTTGCTCCCGATTGGGCACTCAGTCGATTTGCGAATGAACGGTCTTGCGGCGGTGCAGGCGGATCCGGGAGCTCAGCAGCTCCTGCTGCCACAAGATCTCACGCAGGGCCAGTTTGCCCCCGTCTTGCGCAATGGGAACGCAATCTCAGGCTTAGCCATCCTCAATGAGGGCCGCCGGGGGCCTATTGATCCCATAGCCGTAGGAATGCTTGATGCAATGCTCCCTCGGCTGAGCCACGCCATGGCGATCCACATGCGCCTCGCCCGCCTCCGGGGCGTCGCGAAAACGCTGTCAGACAGTCTGCAAAGGTTGACCGTCGGCGTGCTCGTCGTGACAGCGACGCTCCGCCTTCGTTTTGCGAACGCAGAGGCCGAACGAATTCTCGCCACGGCCGATGGAATTTGTCTGCGCAACGGCCGCATCGGTCTTTCGGATAACGCAATTCACTCGGCGCTCCGCGTCAGCCTGGCAGGTTTGGTTTCCTGCCGCGCCGACAATGCACCGGCTTGCCTCTTTGTCCCGCGCCCCTCCGGCGCGCCGAGCTACACGCTGGTAATAGCGCCGGCCGGGGCGATTGCGGCGTCAGCCGGACAGAGAGCGGCGGCGACTCTGTTTGTCACCGACCCGGTTGGACCCTCTGCACTCCCTGGGCCCGAGCTTCTGGCCGATGGTCTTGGCTTGACCGCGACCGAAGCCGAGGTCGCGCGCCTGGCTGCGATCGGACGCGGGATGACCTTCGTGGCCGAAAGCCTCGGCGTCAGCCTGAACACGGCGCGGACCCACCTGAAGGCGGTCTACGGGAAGACTGGCGTCAACCACCAGGCCGCGCTCGCACGCATCA
>SLKW01000328.1 GCA_007134405.1 Paracoccaceae bacterium | reverse complement strand
CGCATACGTGTCAGCCACGCGCGGGCAGGTAGCGCTTCAGGAAGGCCTCGTTATAGGCGTTGGCCTTTTCCATGAACGGCTCGATGCTTTCGAGCACGCGCGCCACGTCCTCGCTGGCGGCGCGCTGTTCTTCCTTCACCTCGTTCCAGGCGTCGCGCATTCCGTCGACCACCTCGTCGGGGAAGGCCAGGAACTCCACGCCCGCTTCGGCCAGCTGGTCCATCGCGGTGACGTTGAAATAGTCGAACTGCGCGGTCGTCTCGTAGACGCATTGCGCCGCCGCCGCCCGGCAGATGGCCTGCAGGTCCTCGGACAACTCGTCCCAGGCGTCCTTGTTGAAGACCACGGCCAGCGCCGCCGAGGGTTCGGCAAAGGCGGGCGTGTAGCAGTAGTTGGTGATCCGCTGCAGGCCGAAGGCCTGATCGAGCATCGGCCCGACCCATTCGGCCGCATCCAGCGCGCCCGATTGCAGCGCCTGGAAGATCTCGCCCGCCGGCATCAGCACGGCGTTGACGCCCAGCTTGCGCATCATCTCGCCGCCCAGGCCCGCGATGCGCATGTTCAGCCCCTGCAGGTCATCAAGGCTTTCGACCCGCTCCTTGAACCAGCCGCCGGCCTGGATGCCGGAATTGCCGCTGTAGATCGGCAGGAGGTTGCGTTCGGCGTAGATGTCCTCCCAGATCTCCTGCCCGCCGCCCCATTGCAGCCAGGCGCGGTGTTCCCAGACCGTCATGCCGAAGGGAACGCCCGTGTACCAGTGCAGCGCCGCCGACCGCGAGGCGGCGTAATAGGGCGTGTTGTGCCCGATCGGCACATTGCCCTGCTGCACCGCATCCTCGACCGTGAAGGGCGGCACCAGCTCGCCCGCGCCGTAGACGGTCAGCACCATGCGGCCGTCGGACATCTTCTCGACCAGCTCGGCATAGCGGGTGACATTGGTGCCCACGCCCGGCGCGGCCTTGGGAAAGGCCGAGGGCATGTTCCACTCGATCCGGCCCTGGGCGATGGCGGGCGCGGCGAGCGTCGCCGCGCCGATACCGGCGCCCGAGGCCAGGAAGGTTCTGCGTTTCATGGGTGTCTCCTCCATCGTTGGACTTCTTGATAGTCGGGTCAGAACAGTCGGTCCGGCAGCCAGGTCGCGATCTGCGGAAAGAAGATCAGAATCGCCAGCGCGCCCAGCTGCAGCGCCACGAAGGGTAGCACACCGCGATAGATATCGAGCGTGCCGATCGCGGCGGGCGCCACCGAGCGGAAGTAGAACAGCGCGAAGCCGAAAGGCGGGGTCAGGAAGCTCGTCTGCAGGTTCATCGCCAGCAGGACCGCGAACCAGACCGGCGAGACGTCGCCCATCAGCACCGCCGGGCCCAGAAGCGGGATGACGATGTAGATGATCTCGACCGCGTCCAGGATGAAGCCCAGGAAGAAGACGATCAGCATGACGATCAGCACGGGCGTCAGGTCGCCCCCCGGCAGCGCCCCCATCAGCGCCGTCACGGTCCGGTCGCCGCCGAAGCCGCGAAAGACCAGCGCCAGCATCGAGGCGGCGATGACGATGCCGAAGACCATGCCCGAGACCCGGATCGTCTCGATCAGCGAGGATTGCAGCAGCGCCCGACGCCAGAGCCGCGCCCCCGCCACCACCACCCCCAGCGCGATCAGCGCCGCCGCGGCCAGCGCCAGCATCCCCGCCGGCGTGTCAATCGCCGCGCGGCCCAGCCCGGCCATGCGCAGCATCACCAGCCCGAAGGCCGAGAGGCCCGCGACGGCGATCACCACCCGCTCGGCCCAGCGGGTCGTCGTGGCGAAGGCCGCCAGCAGCAGCGCGCCGACCGCGCCCAGCCCGGCGGCCTCGGTCGCCGTGGCGACGCCCGCCAGGATGGAGCCGAGGACGGCCAGGATCAGCAGCAAGGGCGGCAGGAAGGTGAACAGGATCTCGCCCAGCGGCACCGGCACGCGCGGCGGCGGGACGACCCCGCGCACCGGGCGCAGGGTGAACAGCAACCACAGCGCGTAAAGCCCGACCAGCATCACGCCGGGGATCAGCGCACCCGCGAAGAGGTCGGCCACCGAGACCGGCGTGGGCGCGAAGTTCCCCGCCCGCTGCTGCGCGTCCAGATAGGTATTGCCGATCTGGTCGCCCAAGAGCACCAGCACGATCGAGGGCGGGATGATCTGCCCCAGCGTGCCCGAGGCGCAGATCAGCCCCGAGGCCTGGCGCTGCGGCACGCCCGCCTCGATCATCGGCCTGAGCGCGATCAGCACCAGCATCACCACCGTCGCCCCGATGATGCCCGTAGAGGCCGCGATCACCGCGCTGAACATCAGGACCGACAGCGCCATGCCGCGCGGGCTGCCGCCCATCAGCCGCGCCAGAACCTGCAGCATCCGCTCGGCCAGGCGCGAGCGTTCCAGCAGCACCCCCATCAGCACGAACAGCGGCACCGCCATCAGAAGCGTGTTGGTCATCACCCCCCAGACGCGGGCGGGAAAGAAGTTGAGAAAGCCGATGTTGAACAGCCCGAACTGCGCGGCGATGAAGGCCGTGACCATCGGCACGCCGGCAATCGCCAGCATCGCCGGAATGCCGCTGAGGATCACGGCGAACAGGCCCGCAAACATCGCGATCAGGATCCATTCCTGCGGGCTCATGGCCGGGGATCCGTTGCCGCGGCCGGGCGCGGCGGGTCGATCACCGCCGCGATCCCCTGCACGATCATCAGCGCCGCGCTCACCGGCAGCACCGTCTTCACCATGTAAAGCCCGCCCAGCCCGCCCGGCGTGACCGACCCCTGGCGCACCCGCCAGCTGTAGAGCAGATCGCTCCACCCCGCCCAGATGATCAGCGCGAAAAGCGGGATCAGGAAGATGACCAGCGCCACCGTGTCCGCCGCGCGCAGGTAGCCCGGCCCCATCCGCTCGGAAAAGACCTCGACCCGGACATGGCCGCCGCGCGCCAGGCAGACCGGCAGCGAGGTGATGAGGAAGACCGCGAAGGCATAGGCCGCCAGGTCCTGCATCGCGATCGAGCCGGTTCCGAACCCGTAGCGCAGCACGACATTGACCAGGACCATGATCACCAGCACAAGACCCGCCGCCCCGCACAGGACCAGCGTCGCCCGGTCCAGCGCGCGCGCCAGGCTCAGGTAGATAGCGCGCACAGATACCTCCCCGCGTTTGGCTCATGCAACAGGGGCGGGCCGGCGCTGTCAAGCGCTTGCGCCCCGGCCCGGCCGGGCGCAGACTGCGCGCAGCCCCCCAGCACGGAGTCCCCGATGCCCCGCCCGCTCGACCGCGCCCGCGCCTTCGCCGACCGTTTCGGGGTGAAGCTGCCGGTCCTGATGGCGCCGATGGCTGGCGCCTCGCCCCCGGCGCTGGCCGCCGCCGTGGCCGAAGCCGGCGGGATGGGCGCCTGCGGGGCGATGCCCTTCGGCCGGGACGGGATCGCCGACTGGATGGCGCGCTTCCGGCAGATGTCGGCAGGCGCGGTGCAGATCAATCTCTGGGTGCCCGATGAGGTCGTCCGCGACCCCGAAGCCGAGGCCGCGCAGGCCGCCTTCCTGGCCCGCTTCGGCCCGGCGCCCGCCATTCCGCAGGGCGCGCTTCTGCCCGATTTCGACATGCAGTTCGCCGCGCTGATCGACGCGAAGCCGACTGCCGCCTCGTCGATCATGGGCCTCTTCCGGCCCGATCAGGTGGCCGAACTTAAGGCCGCGGGCATCGCCTGGATCGCCACCGCCACCTCGCTTGCCGAGGGGCTGGCCGCCCAGGCCGCCGGCGCCGATGCCGTCATCGCCCAGGGGGTCGAGGCCGGCGGCCATCGCGGCGCCTTCACCCCCGAGGCGGCGGCGCGCGCCCAGGTCGGCGCCTTCGCGCTGATCCCGGCGCTGGCCGATGCGCTGACCGTCCCGGTGATCGCCGCGGGCGCCATCGCCGACGGGCGCAGCGCGGCGGCCGCGCTGGCCCTCGGCGCCTCCGCCGTCATGCCCGGCACGGCACTTCTGCGCACGCCCGAGGCCGCCATCGCCCCCGCCTGGGCCGAGGCCCTCGCCCATGCCAACCCCGAGGATACGCTGCTCACACGCGCCTATACCGGCCGCCCCTGCCGCGCGATCGCCAACCGCTTCCTTGCGCAGGCGCATGCCGGCGACGCGCCGCCGCCCGCGCCCTACCCCGTCCAGCGCCACCTGACCGACCCGCTGCGCCAGGACGCTGCCGCGCAGGGCGACACCGGGCGGATGTACCTTCTTGCCGGGCAGGCGGCGGCGCAGGCGCAGGCGCTGCCGGCGGGCCAGATCGTCGCCCGGCTCTGGGCCGAGGCCGAGGCACTGCTCGGCCCCGCGTGACGTCGCGGGACAGGGCGCCCTGCCCGCGCGCAAACCTTTCACTGGGGTTAACCGGCGCGATTATCCACTCAATGTCAGTATGTTACGCAAGCGCACAATTTTGTGCGCCCCCCTTCACCCAGCTGTATTCGCCCGCCGCTGATCGACCCGCGGCCGGGTCAGGATCGACCAGTAGAGCACCGCGAACCCGGCAAAACTGGCGATCCAGAGCGTCGCGGCCAGGTGCAGCATCCCCGCCGCCCCCGGCACGAACCCCGCCCCGAACCGCACCGCCACCGCCCCGATCAGCGCCAGGTAAAGCGCCATCACCCCGCGCCCGGCGCTCAGCGGCAGGCCCGCATGACCCAGGCTCGCGCGGCTCATCACCGCCAGCGTCATCACCCCGATCGCGCCCGCCATCCAGACATGCAGCGGCCCGGTGCCGCCGGGCAGCCAACCCAGCGCATCGGCCCCCACCGCCAGAAACCCGAGGCCCACGAAGGCAAAGCCCGCGTGCAGCACCCAGACCAGCGGCTCGCCCCCCGTCCGGTGCCCCTGCCAGCGCGCCATTCGCGCCAGGTTCGCCGCCCCCGCGATCAGGCACAGGATGCCGGTGACGGGCTCGAAGGGCTGCAGCACCCAGAAAAGAAGCGCCATCACCGTCAGCATCATCGCCACGTTGTCGTACCTGTCCGCCGGCGCGGGCAGCGGCCCCGGCCCTTGCCGCGCCAGCCAGTTGCGCGTGAAACTGGGCACGATCCGACCGCCGATCACCGCGATCATCATCAGCACGACCGCCAGCCCCAGCCGCGCGCCCCAATCGCCCGAGGCATATCCCCCCACCGCGGCCCAGTGAAAGCGCGCATTGGCCACGATCAGCAGCCCGAAGAGGAGAAGCACCTTGAGGTTGCGCCAGTTCCGCCCGGCCACCAGTTCGCGCCCGATGGCAAGCGCCAGCGCCACCGGAAAGGCCAGGTCGACCACCGCCACGGCCAGCGGTGACAGGCCCAATGGCACGGTCACCGCAACACGCCCGGCCAGCCACAGCGCCACCAGCGCCGCAAGCGGCCAGCCGACGATGGGAAAGCGCCCGGTCCAGTTCGGCACCGCGGTCATCAGGAACCCCGCGATCACCGCGCCGCTATAGCCGAAAAGCAGCGCATGCGCGTGCCAGTCGACCGGCCCGAAGACCCCGGGCGCAGGCATCGCGCCCCCCATCATCGGCACCCAAAGCGCCATCGTCAGCGCCGCCCAGATCGCGGCCAGAAGGAAGAAGGGCCGGTAGCCGTAGCTCAATATCGCCGGGCCGGACCAGGCGCGGATGGCTTGGGCGGACGTGGTCATGGCTCTCTCTCTCGTATGTCTTGCCGCCACCGGTCGGGGCGGCGCCCCGCCGGAAATGGCGGGGGATATGTGGATGCCTAAAGGCCGCGCGGTGCCGGGCCCTTGGGCCAGGCGCTGTGGCGTTGAGGCGCATCAACTGCATGCCGCGCTCCGCTCCGTCGCGGCGGGCACCTTGACGAAATGCGCGTCACCGACCGCGACATCGGCCAGGCTCACGCGGTCGAACTCGGCCAGGAAGGCGACGCGGGCGCGCTGCGCGATGCGCGGCAGGCGGCAGGCGGGCAGGATGACGCAGCTCGCGTCCCCGCCCATGCATTCGAAGACGGCGAAATCGGGCTCGGTTGCGCGCAGGACGGCCCCCAGCCGGATCGCCCTCGGGTCGCGCGACAGGCGAAACCCGCCCGCACGCCCGCGCTGGCCCGCGATGAAGCCCGCCTGCCTGAGCGTCGCGACGACCTTCATGACATGTCCGCGCGACAGCCCACCCAGCGCCGCCACCGTCTCGTCGATGGTCACCAGCCGGTCGCGATGCGCCGCGGCATAGATCAGGACGCGCAGGGCGAAATCGGTGTGCTTGGTCAGGCGCATCGGGAGCCTTTCGGAAGGTGGGGCCAGCCTTGCCCGATTAAAATAATATTCTCAATATTATTTTGGCATGGCGTTCCGCGACCCGGTGTCGCGGCTCGGCTTGCGCAGGCGTTGCGAAAGCGCGTAAGCCGCTTGCGCATGCCCGTTTCCCGACCCACCCGTTCGCCCGCACATCCCCGCGCGAGGCCCGCCTGATGGCCGACCTCGTCACCGTTCTGTGGGAGCGCACGCTTCTCGACGATCCGGCGACGCTGGTCGCGGCGCTCGTCGCCGTGGTTCTCTTCGGGCTGTCGAAGGGAGGGCTGGGGGGCGGGTTCGCGCTGGTGGGGGTGTCGGTTCTGGCGATGGTCCTGCCGCCGGTGCAGGCGGCGGCGCTGCTGTTGCCGGTTCTTCTGATGATGGATGCCGTCGGGCTCTGGACCTGGCGGGGCTGGTACGAACGCAGCGTGCTGACCGCGACCCTGCCGGCGGCGCTTCTGGGCATCGGCATCGGCGCGCTGACCGCCGCCATCACGCCCGAGGCGGCGGTGCGGCTGATCGTGGGGTTGGTGGCGCTGGGGTTCTTCCTGCGCGTCATCCTGCGGCAGGTGGCGAAGCCCGGGCGCAAGGCGGGCTGGTTCTGGGGGGCGGTGGCGGGGTTCACCTCCTTCGTCGCGCATGCCGGCGGGCCGCCCTTCCAGGTCTACGCGCTGCCCCTGAAGCTGGACCCGAAGGTCCTGACCGGCACCAGCGTGATCTTCTTCGCGGTGGTGAACGTGGTGAAGGTCGCGCCCTATGCCGCGCTCGGGTTCTTCGACGCGCGCACATTGCTGACAGCGCTTGTCCTGCTGCCGGTCGCGGTGGTCGCGGTGCTGGTCGGGGCGGCGGTCGTGAAGCGCATGCGCTCCGAGGTTTTCTATCCGTTCATGTATGCAATGGTCGCGCTGGTCGGGCTGCGGCTGGTCTGGGACGGGGCCCGCGGCCTGCTGGGGGTG
>SLKW01000372.1 GCA_007134405.1 Paracoccaceae bacterium | reverse complement strand
GACGCGGGCCCAGGGCGACTGCGCCTCGGCCTGCACGCTCGTTTTCATCGCCGGGCTCAGCCGGGGCCTGGACCCCGGTGCGCGGCTCGGGTTTCACGGCTACGACCTGCGCTCGCCGGTCTTCGGCCTGATCGACCCCGAGGCCGAAATGGCGCGCGACAGCGCCGTCTTTCGCAAAGCCGGGGTCGACGACGCCTTCATGGAACGCGCCAGGGCCGTGCCGCACCGCGAGATGTGGTTTCCCACCCGCCACGACCTGATCGGCGCCGGGGTGATCGACCCGGGCTGAGCCACCCCCGCCGGCGGCCGGACCCCGAAAAGCCGCGCGACCGCGCCCCGATCCTGACCTTTTCCCTGCCGCCGCGAAGCCCCCGGGGTCGCGGCGCGCCGGGGGCCCGCGCGACGCGGCTATGGGACGCCCGGTGCGCCGAGCACACGCTGCCGCCCGCACGCGCGCAACGAAAGTTTCATTGCGGTAAACGCGAACGATTATCCTTGCCGGATCAGTGCGTTGTCAAAAGGTCCGCATGCGGACCGCGGCTCAGCCGCGCACGATCAGGCGGGATTCGGACTCCAGCCGCCGGGCGATCCACAGAAGGTCGGCGCGGGTGAAGGCGACGCAGCCGGCGGTGGGAAAGCGCGGCGCGCGCCAGGTATGCAGGAAGATCGCCGAGCCGTGACCGGGCGTGACGCGGGGCCAGTTCCAGTCGGTGGTCAGGATCACGTCGTAAAGCGGATCGGCGCGGCGCAGCGTCTCGTGGCCGAAGGGGTGGGGGGCGCGGACCATGAGGTTGTAGTCCGGATCCTTCACGTCATCCGACCAGAGGTCGCGCAGCCCGATCGGCACCGCCCAGCCGGGCAGGGCGCCGGGCGCCACCCGGTCGGGCCGGTAGAGCGCGGCCACGATCCGGTGGATGCCCACCGGCGTCGCCATGTCGCCCTCGCGCTTGGCACCCGTGATCCCGCCGCGGCCGATGGCGCAGGGGATATGCCGGCCCCGGAACCGCGCGCCGTGGCGGGTGACGACCAGGTCGCGCGCGCTCACAGCAGGTGGCCCGATTTTGCCGCCTTGGTCGCCAGATAGGCGGCATTCTCGTCGGTCAGGCCGACCCGCAGCGGCACGCGCTCGACCACCTCGATGCCGCCCTTTTCCAGCATCGCCACCTTGGCGGGGTTGTTGGTCAGGAGCCGCACCGAGGTAAACCCCAGCCGGCGCAGCAGTTCCGAGCCGAGGCGGAAGTCGCGCTCGTCATCCTCGAACCCCAGCCGGTGGTTGGCCTCGACCGTGTCGAAGCCCTGGTCCTGCAGCGAATAGGCGCGCATCTTGTTGGCAAGCCCGATGCCGCGCCCCTCCTGGTTGAGGTAGAGCAGCACGCCCGACCCCGCCGCCTGCATGGCGCTGAGCGCCGCATGCAGCTGCGGGCCGCAATCGCATTTCAGCGAGCCCAGCACGTCGCCGGTGAAGCAGGCCGAATGCAGCCGGGCCAACACCGGGGCGTGGCGGTCGGGGCGGCCCACCTCGATCGCGTAATGCTCGACCCCGCCGTCGTCGGGGCGGTAGACATGCAGCCGGCCGGCGCCGGCCAGCCGCATCGGCAGCCGCGCCGCGATGACCGGCGAGAGCTGCGTCTCGGGCACCTCGGTCTCGGCGCAGCGCAGCACGGTCAGGCCGTGCGCGCCGGCCAGCGCCGCGGCCTCGGGCGTCTCGGCCACGACGGCGGCGGGCAGAAGCTGGGCCGATTTCACCAGCCGGATCGCCGCGCGGTGCAGTTCGGCCGTGCCCTCGCGCTCGGTCGCGAGCGGGCCCTTCATGGGCTGGCGCAGGTCGTCGGCCGGGTCGGCCAGCGCCTCGAGCCAGGCGGTGCCGGCGCTGGGCGGGATGACGACGCGGGCCACGTCGCCGTCGTAGGCGCGCGCCTTCAGCGTCTGCGCCCGGTGCCCGGTCAGCGCCAGCACCGGCCGGGCGGAATGGATCCGCAGATCGGCCAGGCGCTCTTCGGTCAGCCCTTCGGCGGCGATGACGAGGGCGGCGCGCTCGCCGTCGGTCAGCGCCACGGGCAGGCCCATGCGCAGGTCGGCGCGGGCGCGGTTGAGGCGTTCGAGGGGGCTGGGAAAAAGGCTCATCGCTGCCTGCGCTCTGCTGTCGGGTGCAAGATGTAGCTCGCGCGCCCGGGAATTGAAACATTTGCCGGGGAAAACCGCCCCGGACACACGTCCGCGTGAGGAAGATGTTGCAAAACTTGAATAAGGCCAGTCTGCCCAACAGCTTTACTGTCAACACGAGGATTTCATTGCCAGGGAAGCGAGATGCCGAAACTGAACAAGATCCTGCTGGTCGATGACGAGGCCGACCTGCGCGAGGCGCTGGCCGAGCAGTTGATGACCACGGAAGATTTCGACGTCTTCGAGGCCGCCGACGGCGCCGAGGCGATGGAGAAGCTGAAAACCGGCACGTTCGACCTGGTCATCCTGGACGTCGGGCTGCCGGATACCGACGGGCGCGAGCTGTGCAAGCGGATGCGCAAGGCCGGCGTGAAATGCCCGATCCTGATGCTGACCGGGCAGGACAGCGACGCCGACACGATCCTGGGCCTCGATGCGGGCGCCAACGACTATGTCACCAAGCCCTTCAAGTTTCCGGTCCTGCTGGCGCGGATCCGCGCCCAGCTGCGCCAGCACGAGCAGTCCGAGAACGCGGTCTTCCAGCTGGGCCCCTACCAGTTCAAGCCGGCGCAGAAGATCCTGATCGACGACCGCGAGCGCAAGATCCGGCTGACCGAGAAGGAAACGAACATCCTCAAGTTCCTCTACCGCGCGCCCGAGGGCGTGGCGGCGCGCGACGTGCTCCTGCACGAGGTCTGGGGCTACAATGCCGGTGTGACGACGCACACGCTCGAGACGCATATCTACCGCCTGCGCCAGAAGATCGAACCCGATCCGTCGAACGCGCGGCTACTGGTGACGGAACCAGGTGGCTACAGACTCGTTCCCTAACCTGATGAGACCCCGCGCGGCCCCGGGTGACGGGCCGCATCCTCCCTGTTGGACTGGCCCGGGCTTCGCGCCCGGGCCTTTTTTTCTGCCCGTATGCGCGGGGCATGTTGCGGCTTCGTTCTTTCGGCTAGAGTCGCGGTCATGGAAGGCGAGGACAGGATAGGCGGCGATGCGGCGGCCGAGCGCGCGGTGCGCAAGATCATCCATGTCGACATGGACGCGTTCTACGCCTCGGTCGAGCAGCGCGACGACCCCGGCCTGCGCGGCCGGCCCGTGGCGGTCGGCGGCTCGGCCGCGCGCGGCGTTGTCGCGGCGGCGAGCTACGAGGCGCGCGCCTATGGCGTGCGCTCGGCCATGCCGTCGGTGACCGCGCGGCGCAAATGCCCGGAGCTGGTCTTTGTGCGCCCGCGGTTCGAGGTCTACCGCGCCGTCTCGGCGCAGATCCGCGCGATCTTCGCCGAGTTCACCGACCTGATCGAGCCCCTGTCGCTCGACGAGGCCTATCTGGACGTGACCGAGAACAAGGCGGGGCAGGCCGTGGCGACCGAAGTCGCGCGTGCGATCCGGGCGCGGATCCGGGCGGAGACCGGGCTCACCGCCTCGGCCGGGATCTCGTACTGCAAGTTCCTCGCCAAGATCGCGAGCGACATAAACAAGCCCGACGGGCAGACGGTGATCCCGCCGGCGCGCGGGGCCGCGTTCGTGGCGGCGCTGCCGGTGGCGAAGTTCCACGGCGTGGGCCCCGCGACGGCTTTGAGGATGGAGCGCCTGGGCATCCGCACCGGCGCCGACCTGCGCGCGCGGGACCTTGGGTTTCTGCGCGCCCATTTCGGCAAGTCGGGACGCTGGTACCATGACATCGCGCGCGGCATCGACACCCGCCCCGTGCAGCCGCACCGCAAGCGCAAGTCAATCGGGACCGAGGACACGTTTGCAACCGACATCTTCGAGCACGGCGCGGCGCGGGAGGAACTGGCGACGCTCGCCGCCAAGGTCTGGCGGCAGGCCACGGCGCGCGAGCTGCGCGGGCGCTCGGTCACGGTGAAGATCAAATATGCCGATTTCCGCCAGATCACCCGCAGCCGGACGCAGGCCGCGCCCTTCGCCTCCGAGGCGGAGCTGACGGATGCCGCGCTGGCGCTGCTCGCGCCGCTCTTTCCGACCACGCGCGGCATCCGGCTTCTGGGCGTCACGCTGTCGGGGCTGGGGGATGGCCGGACGGAAGCGCCGGAGGCGCCCCGGCAGCTTTCGTTCTGGTAGCGCACCACGGTCTCCCGCCCCTCGTCAGGTTGTGCTGCGCACAACCTTCCTCGCGTTGGGCCGGGCGCCGCGCCTGCGGCGCGGCGAGAAGGGGAAGTGCCGCCAGCGTCTTGCCGGACAGGCACGGGCCACGCCGCGTCGTCTTGCCGAGATATCCGCAATTCCCCGCCATCGGCGCTGCCCGACACATTCCTTGATCGACCGGCGGCTGCGGGCTACCATCGCGCGAAGGAAAGATCGCCACCAAGGCGGCCTGGGAGGTCCGATGTCCGAGCCCGAACCGCTGCGTCTGCACGTCCCCGAGCCCGAGGTCCGGCCCGGCGACGAGCCCGATTTCAGCCATGTGCAGATCCCAAAGGCGGGCTCCGTTCCGCGCCCCGAGATCGATGTCGACCCGCGCGAGATCCGCGACCTGGCCTATTCGATCATCCGCGTCCTCAATCGCCAGGGCGAGGCGGTGGGCCCCTGGGCGGGCACGCTGACCGAGGAGGAATTGCGCGACGGGCTGCGGCACATGATGACGCTGCGGGCCTTCGATGCGCGGATGCAGAACGCGCAGCGCCAGGGCAAGACGAGCTTCTACATGCAGCACATGGGCGAGGAGGCGGTGAGCTGCGCCTTCCGCCGGGCGCTTGAGCCCGGCGACATGAATTTCCCGACCTACCGGCAGGCGGGGCTGCTGATCGCCGGCGGCTATCCGATGGTCGAGATGATGAACCAGATCTTCTCGAACGAGGCCGACCCGCTGAAGGGGCGGCAGCTGCCGATCATGTATTCCTCGAAGGAGCACGGCTTCTTCTCGATCTCCGGCAACCTGGCGACGCAGTTCATCCAGGCGGTGGGCTGGGCGATGGCCTCGGCGATCAGCCGCGACACCCGCATCGCCGCGGGCTGGATCGGCGACGGATCGACCGCCGAGAGCGACTTTCACGCCGCCCTCGTCTTCGCCTCGACCTACCGCGCGCCGGTGGTGCTGAACATCGTCAACAACCAGTGGGCGATCTCGACCTATCAGGGCATCGCGCGGGGCGGCTCGGGCACCTTCGCCGCGCGCGGGCACGGCTTCGGCATCCCGTCGCTGCGGGTGGATGGAAACGACTATCTGGCGGTCCACGCGGTCGCCAAATGGGCGGTGGAGCGCGCCCGCCGCAATCTCGGCCCCACGCTGATCGAACACGTCACCTACCGTGTGGGCGCGCATTCCTCGTCCGACGACCCGTCGGCCTACCGGCCGAAGACCGAATCCGACGCCTGGCCGCTGGGCGACCCGGTGATCCGGCTGAAGAACCACCTCATCCGGATCGGGGCATGGTCGGATGAGCGCCACACCCAGGCCGAGGCCGAGATCATGGACGGGGTCGTCGCCGCGCAGCGCGAGGCCGAGAAGCACGGCACGCTGCATTCGGGCGGCAAGCCCTCGACCCGCGACATGTTCGAGGGCGTCTACGCGACGATGCCGCCGCATCTGCGCCGCCAGCGCCAGAAGGCCGGGGTCTGACATGGCGCGGATGACCATGATCGAGGCGATCCGGTCCGCCATGGACGTCTCGATGGGCCGCGACGAGAAGGTGGTCGTCTTCGGCGAGGATGTCGGCTATTTCGGCGGCGTCTTCCGCTGCACGCAGGGGCTGCAGCAGAAATACGGCGTCACCCGCTGCTTTGACGCGCCGATCAACGAGGCGGGCATCGTCGGCGCGGCGATCGGCATGGCCGCCTACGGCCTGCGCCCCTGCGTCGAGATCCAGTTCGCCGACTACGTCTACCCCGCCTACGACCAGATCGTGTCCGAGGCGGCGCGCGTCCGCTACCGTTCGAACGGCCAGTTCACCTGCCCCATCGTCGTGCGCATGCCCACCGGCGGCGGCATCTTCGGCGGCCAGACCCACAGCCAGTCGCCCGAGGCGCTGTTCACCCATGTCTCGGGCCTCAAGGTCGTCGTGCCCTCGAACCCGCAGGACGCCAAGGGCCTGCTGATCGCGGCGATCGAGGACCCCGACCCGGTGATCTTCCTGGAACCGAAGCGCCTTTATAACGGCCCCTTCGACGGCCATCACGACCGCCCCGTCACGCCCTGGTCGAAGCACCCGCTGGGCGAGGTCGAGGAGGGGCATTTCACCGTCCCGCTGGGCCAGGCCCAGATCCACCGGCCCGGCGCGGCGGTCACCGTGCTCGCCTATGGCACGATGGTCTACGTGGCCGAGGCGGCGGCCGGGGAATCGGGCATCGACGCCGAGGTGATCGACCTGCGCACGCTTTTGCCGCTCGACCTGGACACCGTGGTCGCCTCGGTGAAGAAGACCCGCCGCTGCGTCGTCGTGCACGAGGCGACGCTGACCTCGGGCTTCGGCGCGGAACTCGCGGCGCTGGTGCAGGAGGAGTGCTTCTGGCACCTGGAGGCGCCGGTGGCGCGGGTCGCGGGCTACGACACGCCCTATCCGCATGCCCAGGAATGGGACTATTTCCCCGGGCCCCAGCGCGTCGCCGAGGCGCTCAGCGCGACGATGGAGGCATAGCATGGCCGAACTCGTCATCAAGATGCCGGACATCGGCGAGGGCGTGGCCGAGGCTGAACTTGTCGAATGGCACGTCAAGGTCGGCGACGTGGTGCGCGAGGATGACACGCTGGCCGCAGTGATGACCGACAAGGCGACGGTCGAGATCCCCGCGCCCCGCGACGGCACCGTGGCCTGGCTGGGCGCCGAGGTGGGCGAAACCGTCGCGGTGGGCTCGCCCATCGTCAAGCTGACGGTGGAGGGCGCGGGCGGCGAGGTCGCGGCCGAACCCACCGAGACCGACACCGAGACCGACACCGAGGCCGACACCAAAGCTGGGGACGACGCGGCACGCTCCGACGCCGAGCCGCTGGGAGAGGGGCTGGTCGAACCCGGCGAAAGCCAGTTGCCGGACACCGAACCCCAGCCGAAACCGCAACCCAAA
Source organism: Paracoccaceae bacterium (assembly GCA_007134405.1). Lineage (GTDB taxonomy): Bacteria > Pseudomonadota > Alphaproteobacteria > Rhodobacterales > Rhodobacteraceae > Pararhodobacter. The sequence goes on along the minus strand of SLKW01000372.1, from coordinate 39 downwards.
GCCGCCCCCAAACCCGTCGCCCGCCCGGCGCTCGCCTCG
>SLKW01000007.1 GCA_007134405.1 Paracoccaceae bacterium | reverse complement strand
TTGTCCGCGGGTGCGAGTTGCACAAGGATCGGGTTGTCGCCTGCCATCAGCCGCACGCCCTCCTGTTCGACCTGCGCCAGCCGCCAGCCGAGGACGTCGAGAAGCCGGTCAAGCGGCACGGTGATCGCCCCATCGGACGCGACCGCCCCGCCCGCAATATGCGTGTCTAGAAGATCGAGGTCGACCGGGCGGGCCTCCGTGTCGTTCCCCTCGGAAGTGCCCTCGAGCGCTTCGAGCACCAGGGCGCGCATGTGGTCGCCCACCTCCCGCTTTGAAAGCTCTCGCCGCCACGGTAGCACCAGCGGATCCCATTTCGCATCCTGCAAGACGCCCAGGATGTCTTGCACCTCGCCATGGCCAAGAATGGTCTCGCGCGTGACAGGGATCTCATAGCGTTTGCAGATCTGTGCCACGAGCGCGGCCATGACCGGCAGTTGCGCGGCCCGGATCGGCGCTTTTCCCGCCCGGAATGGGACTTCGTGCGCGCCTGCCATTCCGCACAGGGCAATGCCGACCGAGCGCGTGTTTAGGTGCTTGGTATGCGCCGCATAACGTCCATTGGCCGTGGAGTCATTGTCTGCAATGCTGAAGCTACCTTTCACGACCTGCCCATCCTGTTGAACAAGGAAGTGGTAGTGCTGCCGATCCACTGCCGACGCGTTTGCGCCACCTCCGGTCCAGTGGAGCACCACACGGCGCGGGTGCGCCACTGGCAGATCTTCTTGAGGGACAATCGCTCGAACCGGATGAGGCCGCCCTGGTTTCGTGCGGTGTGTCCGGTCATGTGTTGCCAAGTCAAAAAGCGCCGATCGTGTGGCTGCGTCGACCGTGCCTGTTGCCGGCAGGCAGGCGGCGACCTGGAAGGCCCTAACCGCTCTTTTCGTCTGGGGTCCGAAGAGGCCATCGACGCCCGATGGCGGCAGTAGCCCTCGTCGCACCAGCGCCGCCTGGACCGCGCGAACCGTACGACCGCGCATCATTGGCACAGCGAGGCGAAGAATGGACTCCGCGCCAGTCATGTCGGGCAACCGCGTTCGCGCGCCATGACTTCGGTACGGCGCGACACGTCAGCCGCCGCAGTGCGGATGTCCAAAACTGCCCTGCTCGGTGCCTCCATGGCTGCAGCGGCGGCTAGCGACCCGGCGCGTTCGAGATCCGTGCAAATGTCGGGCGAGCGATCGAAAGCAACCCGCCAAAAGAGTGTGGTGGCGAGGTAGTAGTCGCCTGCACCGGATCCTGGAAAGGCGGCGCGATTCGCCTCGGCCCGGCGTTCGAGCGCGGCATTCACCTGCGCAGCTTGCTCGATGCGCCCCGCGCTTTCTCGTGACAGGCGCAACGCTTCTAGACCGCGGACCGAGACGCTTTCTTCACCGGTGGCGCGGAAAAGGGCGTCGTAGCGATCCCTCGCGCAATTGGCCTGCGGGCGCGCCTCGGCTGCCCTTCCTGCCGCGACGGCGTCTTGAGCGAGTCGCAAGCACGCATCGCCTGTCATTTCGTAAACACGCGCGCAACCCGGCTCGCCGAAAGAACAGCGTATCTCCCAATCGGCCAGCGCGGCCCTATCCCCGCTTTCTGCGAGTGCCTGCACTTCAGCGAGTTCCGCAACTGGTCGGTCGAGCACCCGCGCCGCCCGGTCGCAACCCGCTGCGAGTGCGAAGACGACAAGCAACAGGACCGAGACGGGTTTCATCCCGACTTCTCCTCATCATGGGTGGCGCTTGCCGCCTCAATTGCTTCGATGAGGGCGCGCCGGAGCTCTGCTGCGTCTCTGTCGGTTCCGCGAACCGCGCTTGCGATCAGGAACAGCCGCTCGACCTCGGTCGCGGCAGCCTCGTCTTCGCGTAACGCATCGAGCGCCGCGACCAGTGCCGCCGCATCGGGCGCGTCAGAGCCAGCGACGATCTCTTTGTCGATCTCGCGCTGCACCGGCAGGTCAAGCAGCGCGCGCCTGAAATTGCGGAGCGCTTTTTCGAAACGTTCAGGTGAGTCGAAGCGGTCGCCGTGTCGCTCGAGTAGCTTCTCGTCGCTTTCCGAGACGACCCGACGGCCAAGATCGTTCAGCGCGGCCATGTCCTCCCTCTCGCCATCGAAGGCGGCCGCGAAGTCAGACGTGCGCGCCATCGCCGCGCGCACTGCAGCGGCGTCGAGATGCTCGGGTGCGAGCAGATCGGGCGTATAGTCTGCATCTAGTATCCGCGTTTTCCACCGCGCATAGGCCGCGCCGCTATGGCTTGCGGTTATCCGGACCAGCGCAATGGCCAGTCCGATAGGCGTGATGCCATGGGCGGTGACCGAACCACGAAAAGCCGCAAGGCTCCGAGCGAGTGCGGGCACAAGTGGGTCGGCCTTCGAAAGCTCGGCGGCGATTCTTTTCGCTTCGCGCGCCAGATCGCCCGACTGCGCCGTTCGTGCAAGCGCCCGCGCATCCTGGATCTGTGTGGCAATCCGCTCAAGCGTCGTTCGCGCCTGCGCGGCTTTCTCAACGGGTAACAGGTCGAGCGTTTTGAGACTCAAGGCGACGGTTGCGGAAGCTTTTTCGAGCGTCGCGAGTCCCGGCGCCGAGGCGGCATTGCGCGCCGTGCCATTTCCAGCTGCTGTGCCCGAAGCCGATCGGATCAACCTATCAATGACCGCGCGCCGCTCGTCGGCCGACGATGCGGCCTCAAGCTCCGCTGTCAACTCAACGGTCGCGATGGTACGCTGCACCTGTTCGCGCCCGGCCCTCTCTTGTGTTTCGACGAGTATGGCGCGCTCGCGCGCCTTGATTTCAGTCGCGCGCTCTTGCTCGAAAACGCTGCCCGCTGCGTCGACGAGTTTGTTGAGTACCGTGTAAACCAACTGCGAGGCAAAACCGCCGAGCAACGCCAGGATCGGGATCCCGAAAGCCCAGGTCGGATTTGCGCCCTGCTCGGGTGAGGGCGATCCCTGCATCAGCTGCGGGTCGGCGAGTACCTGCGACAGAAGGAGGCCCGCCACGAGGCCAAGACCGATACGAATACCGTAATTCGATCCGATGCGCGGATCGTAGGTGCCCTCCACGACGTATTTCCGCGCGTCGTAAAGAACGGAGAAGCATGCGCCCAAGCCAGCGAGCGGTGCAAGGAACAGCGTTATTACGAATGCATGGGTCGGGGTTGTGCCTGTTGCGAAAAGGCCGGCATTGATCTCTGCTGCATCGACGAAAATAACGGAAAAGAGGAAGACCAGAAAAAAGAACAGCGTCCAACCCATCAGCCGCCGGATCGCCGATACAGGAGCGAGCCAATGATAGTTGCTTGTATAGGCGTCCCAGTGGATCAACTCCACTGTTCGCGGTATCGCCGGTTTGATCGCCTCGCTCAGAGCGCCGTGGAGCGAAAAGAGATCGGCCATCGGGATTTCGTCCCTGCGCGCGATGCCGACGTCGAGCAGGCCGATCAGGTCCTTGATTGTCTCGGAGGCGGGAAACCCGCGCGAGGCCATATAGGCCAACATTGCCTCGCACTCTCGGAAGATCCGCGCCCTGAGGTCGACGCGCCTGTCTTCTACATCAGGCAAATAAAGGTCGTTCACCATGACATGTTCACGGCAAGACCTCCTCCTATGGCGACAGGTTCAATAAAACTACTGATAAACCAAACGCCTAATATTATGCCTGAGCGTTTTCCTACCGCCAAGAGTATTTCCACCACAGCGCGCAGTGCGCATGAGTGGTCGCCAAGCGATATGTTTGCGCGACATGGGTGCTTGAGGGCGAAGGACTCGAGGGCGTAGGATTCGCCTGCAGCAGAGGCGCAAAGGGCCGTTCAGCGAATTTGGAGAAGCGCGAACGACTTTGAGGTGAAATGATTCAGCAGCATCATCCCGGCTGGGATATGGATGCGTACACATTCAACAAAAATGGTGCGGTCGAGAAGACTCGAACTTCCACGGGAGTTACCCCACAGCGACCTCAACGCTGCGCGTCTACCAATTCCGCCACGACCGCACTGGATTGGTGGCGGTCTCTTAACTGTTCGTCCGGCGCTTGTGAAGGGGAAAATGAGGGTAACCGGCCAGCAGGTTGGACCGGCGGCAGAGACTTTCTACCCACCTGTATGGCTCATGTGACGGCTGACCTGGCCGGCAACCTTCTGGCGGGAATAATCGAAGTCATGCCCCTTTGGCTTGCGGGCGATCGCGGCGCGGATGGCGTCCTCGAGCAGCGCATCAGCATCACTGGCGCGAAGTGGGGCGCGGAGATCGGCCATGTCCTCCTGGCCAAGGCACATGTAAAGCTCGCCCGTGCAGGTCACGCGCACGCGGTTGCAGGATTCGCAGAAGTTATGGGTGAGTGGCGTGATGAAGCCGATCTTTTGCCCGGTCTCCTCGAGGCGAACATACCGCGCGGGGCCGCCAGTGCGTTCGGCGAGATCGGTGAGCGTGTAGCGTTCGGCTAGCCGGGCGCGCAGGTCTTTCAGCGGCCAGTACTGATCAAGCCGCAGCTCTTCACCCATCTCGCCCATCGGCATGACCTCGATCCAGGTGAGATCGTGGTCTTCCTTCGCACACCATTCGGCGAGGCCGAGGAGCTCGTCATCGTTGAACCCCTTGAGGGCAACAGCGTTGATTTTCACGCGCAGCCCAGCCGACCGCGCAGCCTCGATCCCGCCCATAACCTGGGGAAGCCGTCCCCAGCGCGTAATTCTGGCAAATCTCTCAGCGTCGAGCGTGTCGAGCGAGACATTCACGCGACGCACCCCGAGCGCGGCGAGATCCTTCGCAAAGCGCGCCAGTTGCGAGCCGTTGGTGGTGAGCGTCAGTTCCTTCAGCGCCCCAGATTCCAGATGCCGCGACATTGCTTCGAAGAATGTCATGATCCCCTTGCGAACCAAGGGCTCGCCGCCAGTAATGCGCAGCTTCTCGACCCCCATGCGGATGAAGGTTGTGCAGAGCCGGTCAAGCTCCTCGAGGGTTAGAAGCTCCCGCTTGGGCAAGAACGTCATGTGCTCGGCCATACAATAGGTACAGCGAAAATCGCAGCGATCGGTCACCGATACCCGTAAATAGCTGATGGCGCGCTGGAACGGATCGACGAGCGGGGTTGTCGCGGTTCGGGCTGGCATTTCTATCACTCCCTCTTGCGGCAGAATCTAATCGTGCGTGATACGGGCGACAAGGTCGCAGTTGCCACTCCTAGCGGGCCGGGCTACGGTTCATCAATGGGACGGCTGTTACCACTTATCTTGCCACTTCTCCTGGCCGGTTGCGCCGATCTCCGGATGCCATGGTCTGAACGAGATCCAGCGGTCGAGGTGACGGTGGCGCCTGACGCGGATGCCCCGCGGCCGGAGACCCGCCCCGATGACACGGCCACGATCGCCCCGATGGGTGCCAGCGGACTGACTGCGGCTGCACTGGACCGTCCAAGTTCCGCTGAGCGCGCCGCGGCACAGGCTGGCGCGGGACAGGAGGGACGCTTGCTGGGCGAGACGCTCGCCTCGCTGGGCGCGCCGGGGGAAACGGGCTTCTGGCTTGTGACAGGACTGGTGAGCGAACCCGTGCAGGGCCGGGTAGAGAGTGAGGCGGGCCAGTCGGTCGGCGTAGAACTTCGGCCGTCGGGGCGTGAGCCCGGTGCGGGAAGCGAGATTTCGCTTTCGGCGCTGCGTGCGCTTGACTTGTCGCTTTCCTCTTTGGCGCCTCTCAGGGTCTATTCGGTGCGCTGAGGCGAGTTTCACCTGAAGGTGATCGAAGAGCCCGGATGAACCGGAGGCCATGATGGGTTGAAACACGGGGCATTGCGGCGTATCTCGGCGCAAATCGGCATCAGGATCGCGCGCATGGCCAAGACCAATCCCCTTACCTTCATTCAGCAGGTCCGTTCGGAAACGGCCAAGGTCGTGTGGCCGAACCGGCGCGAAGTGACGGTATCGACCATCATGGTTCTGGTTCTGGCGACCCTGACGGCGATTTTCTTTTTCTTCGTGGATTGGCTTATCCGTCAGGGACTGGCCGGGATACTGGGGCTGGTCGGCTGAGCGCATCTGCGGCTCTTGAAAAGCGAAGCGAGGGGCGCTAAAGGCAGCGTCAACCCCACACGACAGGAAGCGCACCGATTCGGTGCGCGCGTTTTTTTGTCCGGTGGAATGCCCGAGTCGGGGCGAACGGAACAAATGGCGGGGAAGCCCGCCTTGCTTGAGGTAAGTCGCGCATGGCGAAACGCTGGTATTCGGTGAGCGTTCTGTCGAATTTCGAGAAGAAGATCGCCGAGCAGATCCGTCAAGCTGCTTCCGAAGCCGGTCTCGAGGACGAGATCGAGGAAGTGCTCGTGCCCACCGAAGAGGTGATCGAGGTGCGGCGTGGCAAGAAGGTGACGAGCGAGCGGCGTTTCATGCCGGGTTATGTTCTGGTGCGTATGGACATGAACAATCGTACCTATCACCTGATTAACTCGATCAACCGCGTCACCGGTTTTTTAGGCCAGCCGGGCAAGCCCAGCCCGATGCGCGATGACGAGGTCAATCTGATTCTCAATCGCGTCGAGGAAGGCGAGGCTGCGCCTCGCAGTCTGATCCATTACGAGATCGGCGAGCAGGTGAAAGTCAACGACGGCCCGTTCGAAGGGTTCTCGGGCATGGTCGAGGAAGTCGACGAGGATAACGCCCGCCTGAAGGTGATGGTGTCGATCTTCGGCCGGCCCACGCCGGTCGATCTGGAATTCACTCAGGTGTCAAAGGCCACCTGAGCGATCCCCGTGGGAGGCGAGGCGATGCAGGTCGTCGAACCGGACCACTAAACCAGGCCCCAGATAACGGGGTGGTGAGAGAAGGAGAGGCCGCATGGCCAAGAAAGTCATCGGGCAGCTCAAGCTGCAAGTGAAGGCAGGGCAAGCAAACCCGTCGCCGCCCGTGGGGCCCGCCTTGGGTCAGCGCGGCATCAACATCATGCAGTTCTGCAAGGACTTCAACGCCAAGACCCAGGAGATGGAGCAGGGCGCGCCGGTCCCGGTCGTGATTACCTACTACCAGGATAAGTCCTTCAGCATGGAACTGAAGACGCCTCCGGCGTCGTGGTACCTCAAGAAGGCTGCGGGGTTGAAGCCGGTCGGCAAGCGCGCTCGTGGTAGAGGGGCGGAAAAGCCGGGGCGCGAAGTTGCGGGCTACGTGACCGTAAAGCAGATCCGCGAAATCGCCGAGGCGAAGATGAAGGATCTGAATGCGACCGATGTCGAGGGGGCGATGCAGATCATCCTCGGGTCGGCCAAGTCCTGCGGCATCGAGGTGAAGGGGTAAGTCATGGCCAAGTACGGCAAACGCACCCGCGCCGCGCGTGAACTGG
>SLKW01000054.1 GCA_007134405.1 Paracoccaceae bacterium | reverse complement strand
GTCCGGGGCCGGGTGCGCGCCCATCCAGAGTTCCGCCCGCCGGGCGAGTTCCTCACGTTGCGGCGCGGCCAGCCCCGCGATCCGGGTCTCGGAAATGCCGGCCATGCGGGCGACCTCGTCGTTGATCACCAGCGTCTCGCCCTGCGGACCGGCAAGGGCGCCGACAGCGAGTTCAGGCTGGCCAGGCATGCCGACCTTCCGCACCAGCACCAGCCCCAGCGGCAGGTCCAATGCGCGGGCGATCTCGGCGGCGATGGGGACGCCGCCGCGCGGCAGGGCGAGCACCACCGCGTCCGAGCCCCGGTAGCGTTGCAGGGGCGCGATCAGCGCCCGCCCGGCCTCGACCCGGTCAGCGTAGACCATGTGCGACGCCCAGATCGCCCGCGAGCTTCTGGGCCAGGTCCTGCGGTGGCAGGTTGAGGTAATTCGCGGTCGCTTCGTGGGTGACCGCGTCCTGGATCGGCTTGGGCAGCATCTTTCGCAATTCGCCCAGCACCTGCGGCTCGGCATAGATGGCGAGTTCACGGTATGCGCCCTTGCGGTGGCCCTTTTCCAGAAGCTCGATCACCTCGCGGATCAGGCCGCGCGTTTCCTCTCCCAGCGGGTCCGAGCCGTATTCCATGGCCGAGCGCCGCGAGCCGACGGAGGCGAAGCTGCGCCCGGGCCGGTCGGCCATGATGTCGCGCATCTGCTTGGCCTCGATCTGGCGCTCAAGCTCGGCGGGCGGGCTGCTCTCGTCGTCGTCGCCGGGCTTCCAGCCCAGGCTGCGGACGATTCGCGCATGCGCCGAATTCATCACCAATGCCCAGATCCTGCGCTTTTCGAGTGGCATGGATACCCTCCTTGTCATGTGCCGTGCTGCGCCCGTGTCGCTCGGCGCGCCTGCTCGCGCCCATCCTGCCGACGCGCCGGTCGCCGGTCAACCGAGCTATGGCGAACATGCGAACGGCCCGCCGGTTGCGGCGGGCCATTCACGTAACGATCAGGAGAAAGCGCTCAGTCGAGCCGGCCCATCAACGCCGCGACATCGGCCATGCGGCAGGAAAAGCCCCATTCGTTGTCGTACCAGGCCAGAACGCGGACCGTGCGCTTGCCGACGACCTTGGTCTGGTCGGGCGCGAAGATCGAACTGTGCGTGGTGTGGTTGAAGTCGATCGAAACCTTGGGCTCGGGGTCATAGGCGAGTACCGTGCCCATCGCGCCCGTGGCGGCGGCGCGGACGGCGGCATTGACCTCGTCCACGGTCACGTCGCGTCCGGCGACGAAGGTCAGGTCGACGGCCGAGACATTGGGCGTCGGCACCCGGATCGCGGTGCCGTCGAGCTTGCCGGCCAGGTCCGGCAGCACCTCGCCCAGGGCCTTGGCGGCGCCGGTCGAGGTGGGGATCATCGCCATCGCGGCGGCGCGGGCGCGGTAGAGATCCTTGTGGCGGCGGTCGAGCGTGGGCTGGTCGCCGGTATAGGAATGGATCGTGGTCATGATGCCCGACTCGATGCCGAACGCCTCGTGCAGGACCTTGGCGAGCGGCGCGAGGCAGTTCGTGGTGCAGGAGCCGTTGGAAACGACCAGATGTTCGGGCAGAAGCTGGCGGTGATTGACGCCGAAGACTACTGTTTTATCGGCATTTTTCGCCGGGGCGGAGATCAGGACGCGCTTGGCGCCGCGGCCCAGATGGACGGCGGCCTTGTCGCGGTCGTTGAACTTTCCGGTGCATTCCAGGACCACGTCGACGCCCTGCCAGTCGAGCTCGGTCGGGTCGTAGGTCGAGAAGACCTTGATCGGGCCGCGGCCGAGGTCCAGCCGGTCGCCGTCGACGCGGATCTGGCCGGGGAAGCGGCCGTGGACGCTGTCGTATTTCAGCAGATGGGCGTTGGTTTCGATGGGGCCGGTGGCGTTGATCGCCACAACCTCGACATCGTTGCGCGCGCTTTCGGCGATATGCGCGAGCGTGCAGCGCCCGATCCGCCCAAACCCGTTAATTCCGATCGTGATGGTCATGTGCCGCCTCCGGTCGTCTGTGCCGCTGTCGCGGACGAACCGGCCCGCGCGTGATGGTCTAGTATATACCCGCCGGCGGGCCAGGGCGAAAGCGAAAAAGCCAAGAACGGCAACGTGTTAGCGCAAACCTAGACGAGCTGCGGCGCGATCTCGCCCAAGGGTTGACCAAGGCGCGCATCGCCCGGACGGGTGGCAGGTGGCTGGCTACCCTCATGGTTGCGCAGGGCAATCCGGGCGAATCGCGGTGGGTGGAGATGGTCGGGGCGGCCAGATTCGAACTGACGACCTTCGGTACCCAAAACCGACGCGCTACCAGGCTGCGCCACGCCCCGACGGGTGCTCAATAGCCCAAGGAACGCAGGCTGAAAAGCGGGAAAGGACGGGTGTCGCGGCGAGGGGTTGATGGAAAGTATACGGGGCGTGCGGGTATGGGGGCTCGGGCAGCGGACGCAATGGGCGTTTGCCTTGGTTCGTTGGGAAAACGGACGCTGGCAGGCGTGTGGCAGGCGTGTGGCAGGCGGGTGGCAAGCGGGTGGCATGCGGGTGGCAGTTTGACGGAAAACGGGCGGATTCCGGCGTAGATGGCGGATCGGGCGCAGCGCTCGGTGGGGCGCAAGGCGCAACGCTTCGGGGCCGTTCGGGGATCCTATCGAGCGACATGGCCAGATTCAGGGGCCCGTCAAAGGCTGATCCCGCGACCATGCCCGCGCGCGTTCGGCCCGTCAGGGTGAGGTGGTCCGGGCGGCGGGGGCGAACCAGCCCAGGATCTCGTCGATTTGCGGGGTCAGGCGTGCGAGGTCCTCCGCGGTCACGGGGCGTTGCGTCTCGAGCCAGATCTCTTTCTGGTGGGTGGGCGGACGGCCGGTGGCGGCGGTTGCGTCCTTGCGCACCGTCTCGGACTGGCCGGCGCGATCGCCGCCGCAGAGCGTCGCGAAGGAACAGGCGCCCAGCCGGGGCGCGAGCCGGCGCATGGCGGTGCGCATCGGGGTGGCGATGCGCCGGTTCCAGAGCGGGGCGAGGAACAGGACGTGATCGTATTCCTGCGGGTCGGTGTGGAGCGGCGCGATCTTGCCGGGGCGCCGGAACATCAGGTCAAGCAGGATGGTGACCGGGGTGCGCGGCGTGGTTTCGCGCACCTCGACCAGATCGGCGCCAAGCGCCTGGGCCAGGTGGCGGGCCAACAGCAGATTGTTCCCGGTGAACGAGTAGACGACGATCAGAATGCGCATCGGCATTTCCAGTCGCAGGCGGTTGCGGGGCCAGGTCTAGGGGTCGGATCGCGGGATCGGTTCTTGGGTCGGGTCTTGGGGTCGGTTCTTGGCGTCGGTGCTTGCGGACGGAAATCGGTTCTGGTCGGCCCCTGCCTCAGTCCTGCGGGTCAGGCTGAGGGCAGGGCCAGGCGGCGGCGTCGGGGTCGATGCGGGGGTGGCGCATTTCGCTGCCCGGCCCGATGCCGAGTTGCCGCGCAAGGCCGCCGTTGATCTCGAGCACCATGCTGACGCCCGGTCCGCCGTCGATGATCGTGCGGTCGAGCGGCTGCGCCTCGTGGTGGATATGGGTGACGGTCCCGGCCGCATCCAGAAACAGCATGTCGAGCGGGATGAGCGTGTTTTCCATCCAGAAAGTGGCGCGCTGCGGGGCGTCGTAGATGAACAGCATCCCGGCCATGCGCGGCAAGGATTCCCGGTGCATGAGCCCCTGCGCGCGGGTGGCTTCGGTATCGGCGATCTCGACCGCGAAGCGTACCTGGCCCCAGTCGCCGCGCAGATGCACCGCGCCCGCGCGGCAGGCGGCGGCGAGCGGTGCGGCGAGAAGGCTGACCAGCGCGAGGACAACCAGAAAGGGCAAGGAGCGGTGGCGCATTCAGCGGTCGGCCCGCAGGCCGGCTTCCCAGGCGGCAATCATGATCGCCATGCGCCCGCGCTCGCCCTCGACGATGCGCAGCGCGACGGCTTCGCCCGGCTGCAGGTCGGCGAAACCGGAGCGGCGCAGCGCCTCCATATGGACGAAGACATCCTCGCCGCGGCCGAAAACATTGGCGAAACCAAAGCCCTTGATCTTGTCGAACCACTTGACGCGGGCCGGCTCCAGCGGCAGGGCGAGGATGTCGGCCTCGGTCATTTCGGGGTGGCCGGAGTCGTCGGTCATTTCCAGCGGGGGCGGCGTGACATCGAAGACATCGACGGCCTGCAGACCGCGCTGGGTCTGCTGGACGCTGACGACGATGCCGGCCCGGTCGCAGACCGAACTCTGCCCGTAGTTGCGCAGGGCGTTCACGTGCAAAAGGATATCGGGCCCACCGTCATCGGCGACGATGAAGCCGAACCCCTTCGCCGGGTCAAACCATTTGACGACCCCCCGAACCCTGGGCAACGCCGGATCGACTTCCACCATACGCCCACCACCCAAAGTTACCGCACCCAACCGCAATGGTTAATACTCCCCGCATCGGCGCGGTTTTTCAAGCAAGAGTATTGCGCGGGGGCCGCTATGGGCACAAACGCGTCACCTGCCAGTCCCCATCACCCGCATGGCGTGTCCAGCGAAAGCGGTCATGCAACCTGAACGTGCCATCGGCCCAGAATTCGACCTCGAACGGCGTGATCTTGTAGCCCCCCCAGAAGGGCGGGCGCGGGGGATTCGTGCCGTGCTTGGCGGTCTGGCGCGCGACCTCGGCCATGAGCGCGGTGCGCGAGGCGAGCGGCTGCGACTGGCGCGAGGCCCAGGCGCCGAGCCGCGACTGCAGCGAACGGGAGGCGAAATAGGCGTCGGCCTCCGGCCCCTCGACCCGCGTGACGGCGCCGCGCACGCGGATCTGGCGGCGCAGCGACTTCCAGTGCAGCACGAAGGCGGCGTGGCCGGCGGCGTCGATCTCGGCGGCCTTGGCGCTGCCGTAGTTGGTGTAGAAGACGAAGCCGCTATCCTCGATCCCTTTCAGGAGCACCATGCGCACGTTCGGCCGGCCCGCCGCGTCGACGGTGGCCAGCGCGATGGCACTGGGGTCGTTGGGCTCGGCCGGTTCGGCCTCGGCCAGCCAGCGGCGGGCGATGGCGAAGGGGTCGTCCCCGGCGAAGATGCCGCCGCGCGCGGCCTGGTCCTCGGGCATGGTGGGTCCTGTCTGATGCGCTGTCCTTGCACGGATGTAGCCGCGCGGGAGCAAATGCAACAGCCCGGTGCCGCGCGCCCGCCCGGCCTTGATGGGGCTTTTCCTTTCGCCTAAAGCTGGGCGCCAAATTCTCAACAGGGCGGAGAAGGTCATGTCGGCAGGTTTGATGGAGGGGCGTCGTGGTCTGATCATGGGGCTTGCCAATGACAAGTCGATCGCCTGGGGGATCGCGCAGGCGGTGGCCGCGCAGGGCGCGGAGCTGGCGTTTTCGTACCAGGGCGAGGCGCTGAAGAAGCGCGTCCTGCCGCTGGCCGAACGGCTGGGCACGCCGCGGGTCTTCGAATGCGACGTCGGCGACATGGCCTCGCTCGACCGCCTGTTCGAGGAGATCAAGGAGGTGTGGGACAAGATCGACTTCGTCGTCCATGCCATCGGGTTTTCCGACAAGGGCGAGCTGCGCGGCCGCTATGTCGACACCTCGCGCGACAATTTCCTGAAGACGATGGACATCTCGGTCTATTCCTTCACCGCCGTCTGCCAGCGCGCGGCGGCGATGATGCGCCCCGGCGGCAGCCTGCTGACGATGACCTATTACGGGGCCGAGCGGGTTATGCCGCATTACAACGTCATGGGGCTGGCGAAGGCGGCGCTGGAATCCTCGGTCATGTATATCGCCGAGGATCTGGGCAAGGACGGCATCCGCGTCAACGCGATCAGCGCCGGGCCGATCAAGACGCTGGCGGCGTCGGGGATCGGGGATTTCCGCTACATCATGAAGTGGAACGAGCTGAATTCGCCGCTGCGGCGCAACGTCACGCAGGAGGAGGTGGGCAAGGCCGCGCTCTACCTGCTGTCGGACCTTGGGTCGGGGACGACGGGCGAGGTGCTGCATGTCGATGCGGGCTATCATGTCGTCGGCATGAAGGCGGTGGACGCGCCGGACATCACGACCGTCACCAACGGCAAGGGGGGCGGCGAATGACCGACCGGCTGCCGCACGAGAAGGGCTTCCACGTCAGCTGGGACCAGCTGCACCGCGATGCCCGCGCGCTGGCCTGGCGGCTTCAGGGGCTGGGGCCCGACGACGGCTACTGGCGCGCGGTCGTGGCGATCACGCGGGGCGGCATGGCGCCGGCGATGATCGTCTCGCGCGAGCTGGACATTCGCGTGGTCGATACCGTGTCGGTGAAAAGCTACGACCGCCAGACCCAGGCCGCGCCGCAGCTGATCAAGGCGCCGAACCCCGAGATCATGGGCAACGGCGGCGAGGGGGTGCTGGTGGTCGACGACCTGGTCGATACCGGCAAGACGCTGGAGCTGGTGCGCGCGCTCTATCCCAAGGCGCATTTCGCGACCGTCTACGCCAAGCCCAAGGGCAAGCCGATGGTCGAGACCTATATCACCGAGGTCAGCCAGGACACCTGGATCTTCTTCCCCTGGGACATGGCGCTGCAATACGTCGAGCCCTATCGCGGCCGCGACTGAGGCTTGCGCGGGCCGCGGTCCGCTGGCGGACGCTTTGACAAGTCATTGATCCGAAATGTCAATTCGGGCCCGTTAACCACAACGAAATGATTGGCCGCGCCCCCAAGATGCGCTGTCGGTCATTCGGCGCCGCCGAGATCATTGCACTTGCAACGAGTTGACTCGAATCGCCGAATGTGATTCAAGCCGTGGTGACCATTGCAATTGCAACGACCTTGGAGGAGCCCGCAATGAATGCCCCGATGACCGCGCCGAAGCTGAAGATCGAACAGATGCACCACGTCGCCTATCGCTGCCGCGATGCGAAGCAGACGGTCGAGTGGTACACGAAGATGCTCAACATGGATTTCGTGCTGGCCATCGCCGAGGACAAGGTCCCCTCGACGCACGAGCCCGATCCCTACATGCACATCTTCCTCGATGCCGGGCAGGGCAACATCCTGGCCTTCTTCGAGCTGCCGACGAAGCCCGAGATGGGCCGCGACCCGAACACGCCGGTCTGGGTTCAGCACATCGCCTTCAAGGTGAAGGACCGCGCAACGCTCGTCGCCTTCAAGGAGCATCTGGAAGCGAACGGGGTCGAGGTGCTGGGCGTGACCGATCATTCGATCTTCCATTCGATCTATTTCTTCGATCCGAACGGCCACCGGATCGAACTTGCCTGCCCCGACCCCGAGGAAGACGCGCTGCTCAAGCGCCTCGACGCGGTGAAATGGGACATGCTGGAAG
>SLKW01000375.1 GCA_007134405.1 Paracoccaceae bacterium | reverse complement strand
CCGGCCACATGCTGTGGATCGGCGACCGCACCCGCCAGCCGGACGGGGCGCATGTCGAATTCTGCCGCGGCGTGCAAAACCCGATTGGCCTGAAATGCGGTCCCACCCTGGCGGCCGAGGACCTGAAACTGCTGATGTCCCGCCTGAACCCCGGCAACGAGCCTGGCCGACTCACCCTGATCGCGCGCTTCGGCGCCGGCAAGGCGGCCGAGCACCTGCCGCGCCTCATCCGCGCCGTGCGTGATGAGGGGGCGAACGTCCTTTGGGTCTGTGACCCGATGCACGGCAACACAATCAAGTCGGCCTCGGGCTACAAGACCCGCCCCTTCGACCGCGTTCTGCAAGAGGTCCGCGACTTCTTCTCCGTCCACAAGGCCGAGGGTACGATCCCAGGCGGCGTGCATTTCGAGATGACCGGCAAGGACGTGACCGAATGCACCGGCGGGCTGCGCGCCGTCACCGACGAGGATCTGTCGGACCGCTATCACACCGCATGCGACCCGCGGCTTAATGCAAGCCAGTCGCTGGAACTGGCCTTTTTGGTCGCCGAGGCGCTGTCCGAGCGGCGCGCCGATCTCAAGCGCTATGCCGTCTGAACAGCTGGCGCCGCCAACTGGCGCCGTTGCGCCCGGCGTCAGGTGCGTCCGCCCTGGATGACCGAAAACACCGGGCGCTTCGTGGCCCGCTTCGGCGAACTTGGCGCGGCGCGTTCGGCCCCGTCCGTCAACCGCGTCACCGGTCCCGCAAGACGGAAACGGCGTGGCAGCCGGCCGATCTGTCCATGGGTCTCCAGCACTCCCAGGATACGCGTCGGCTGCCCGGCGCGGTCGCATAGCGGCATCAGCAACAAAAGCCCATCGAGAGCGGGCTTGCCTACCCCGAGATCCGAACGCAGCGGCAGCTGCGCCCGCGCGCCCTGCGCCACCTGCTGGATCGCTTGTGCAAGCTCGTTGCGCGAAGTGCCGGTCATGTAGACGCTGAGCGGCATACCGCGCGCCTCCACCCCCAGCAGCTCGTTCAGATGCGACCCGGCCACCCGGATGCGCGCGACACCGGGCGCCACGATCTCGGCCACGAACGTCTGCGCCAGCGCCGGGCTAATTTCGGCGGGATCGACCTCGCTGCGGGCGGGCATCGTGCGACCGGCGCGCAGCCGGTCCCAATAGGCCTGCACCGCGCCGACAGCAGAATACTCCAATGCGGGACCGCGCAGTGCGAACGGCAACCTGAAGATACGCGCGGCCTGCTCCTGCACCAGAGAAGCGACATTCGACGTGCCGTCGGTCATGGAAAGCTCCACCCTGTCAGACCCCCGAGCCGCCTGCCCCTTCCCTTGGGGGCTGGCCTTCGGTACGGGTCCGATGTTTACCTTTGAATTACACTCGTTACCGAGGCCCTAATCTAACCGGATTGTCGAAAATTGGAGGGGCTTTTTACCCAAATGGTTAAGAGCATGACTGGCTTCGCCAGCGACCGCGGCGAAATCTCAATAGATACAGAGCATTACACCTTCCAGTGGGAGTTGCGCGCAGTGAATGGTCGCGGCCTGGACCTGCGCCTGCGCCTGCCCGACGGCATCGAGGGACTGGAGGCGGCGCTGCGCGCGCGGCTCAACGGCGCAATCGCTCGCGGCAGCGTGACCCTCGCGCTGCGCCTGCAGCGCACCGACAGCGCGGCGGCGCTGCAGATCGATTCTGCCGCCCTTGAGGCCGCGCTCGCGCTCGTGGCACAGGCCGAGACGCGCGCCGCAGAGAGTGGGCTGCAACTGGCACCCATGACCGCAGGTGACTTGCTGGCGCTGCGCGGCGTGATGGACACCGGCACCGACCCCGCCGATTCCGCGCCCCTCGTCGCCGCGCTCATTGCCCGGCTCGATCCACTCCTCGCCGCCTTCGACGAAGCACGCCAACGCGAAGGCGCTGCGCTGCGACGCGTGCTCGAAGGGCAGATCGCCGAGGTCGCACGCTTGACGGCCGAAGCGCGCGCACTGGCAGAATTACGGCGCGGCGATCAGGCCGACGCCCTGCGTGCCGCGCTTGCGCGCCTGGGGGAAGTAGCCCCAAGTGTGGATCCCGGCCGGCTGGAGCAGGAACTGGCGCTGATCGCCGTGCGCTCCGACCTGACGGAAGAGCTTGACCGGCTCGCCGCGCATTGCGCTGCGGCGCGCGCGCATCTCGACAGCGGCGCGCCGGTCGGTCGCAAGCTCGATTTCCTGATGCAGGAGTTCAACCGCGAGGCGAACACACTTTGCGCCAAATCCCAGCATGCGCCGCTCACCCGCATCGGGCTTGACCTCAAGACGGTGATCGACCAGATGCGCGAGCAGGTTCAGAATCTGGAGTAGGCGATGCAGCGGCGTGGGCTTCTGATCATCCTGTCCTCGCCCTCGGGCGCAGGCAAGTCGACGCTGGCGCGCCGGCTGATCGACTGGGATCCGACGCTTTCCTTCTCGATCTCGGCCACCACGCGTCCGCCGCGTCCCGGCGAGATCGGCGGTCAGCATTACCATTTCACCGCCCGCGATGCGTTCGAGGCGATGGTGGCGCGCGGTAACATGCTGGAACATGCCGAGGTCTTCGGCCACCTCTATGGCTCGCCACGCGGCCCGGTGGAGGAGGCGGTGCAGTCCGGGCGCGACACGCTCTTCGACATCGACTGGCAGGGAGGCCAGCAGATCCGCAACTCGACGCTGGCGCGCGATGTTGTCTCGGTCTTTGTGCTGCCCCCTTCGATCGCCGCGCTCGAGGCGCGGCTGCGGGGCCGCGCCCAGGACAGCGATGCTGTAATCGCCGGGCGCATGGCCAAGGCTCGCGACGAGATCAGCCACTGGGCCGAGTACGACTATGTCCTGGTCAACCGCGACATCGACACGGCTGCCGATGAGCTGATCACCATCGTGCGCGCCGAGCGGATGCGACGCGACCGCCAGCCGGCGCTCAGCGATTTCGTCCGCGACCTGAACGCCGAATTCGAAACCCGCCGCACCGGAGCCGCCCCATGATCTATGCACTCGACGACATCCTGCCCGAGATCGACGCCGACAGCTGGGTCGCACCCAACGCCAACGTCATCGGCCGCGTCACGTTGCGCGCCGGGGCTTCGGTCTGGTTCGGGGCGACGCTGCGGGGCGACAACGAGCGGATCACGCTGGGCGAGGGGTCGAACGTGCAGGAGAACTGCACGCTGCACACCGACATGGGGTTTCCGCTGACCATCGGGCGTAACTGCACGATTGGGCACGCGGCGATCCTGCACGGCTGCACCATCGGCGACGAGAGCCTGGTGGGCATGGGCGCGGTGGTGCTGAACGGCGCGCGGATCGGGCGGAACTGCCTGATCGGGGCGGGCGCGCTGGTGACCGAGGGCAAGGAAATCCCTGACGGAAGCCTGGTCATGGGCAGCCCGGGTCGGGTGGTGCGCGACCTCGACGCGGCAGCGCGCGCGAAGCTGCGCGAGTCCGCGCTTGGCTACCAAGAGAACATGCGCCGCTTTGGCAAAGGCTTGCGCGCGCTCGACTGAGACGGATGCGGCTGCGGCTGCGGCTGCGGCTACCCTGCGCGGGAGGCGGGCGCAGGCCGGAAAGCGGTGGCGTTCGCATGCGTACAATCACGCAAGCCTTTGTATTCTCTATGTTACCCATAACATCTTAACCAAATTGAAACGATTCTCAGTGGTACAAACGGGCACCATGCAGCCGGATCAGGCGCGCTCGTCGTTCGCCTCGCGCTGGAGTTCGAGCAGTACCTGAACCCGGATCGCCGAGGCGAGGCCCCGGTCGCCGCGGGCGGCGTCGATCTCGGCGGCGAGGGCGTTGATCCCCCGCCCCTTCTGTGCCGCAAGCGCGCGGAAGGCCGCCCAGAATTCGGGCTCCAGAGAGACCGAGGTTCGGTGCCCGCGCAGGGTGAGCGAGTGCTTTTCCGGCCGGCCGCTCATGTCGCGCCAAGCTCGGCAGCGAAAAGCGCAAGCGCGCGGGCCAGGAAATCGTCGCGCGTCTCGGGCCGCTCCATCAGAAGCTCGTGCTCGGCCTCGGGGTATTCGATCAGCGTGGCGGTCGCCCAGCCTTCGGCCTGCCGCCGGATCGCGCGCGCGCTCACGATCCGCTCCCGCCCGCCGAGCCCGATGAGCGCGGGAACCTCGGGCGCTGCGGCGCGTGCCAGCGCGCGCATCTCGACCAGCGCCGCGGCGAGCCAGCGCAGGCTCGGCCCGCCGATGGTCAACTCGGGGTTTGCGACAAGCTGCGCCTTCATCCGCTCGAACTGCGCCCGGTCACCGGTCAGGGGATTGTCCTCGAACCCCATCGAGATCAGGCCGTATTCCGGCCCGGTGGTCGGCGCATAGGCCGCATCGCGCCCGAACGGGCCGCCGAGCGCCGCGCCGATCCGCAGGCCCGCGCCGAGGCCGAAGGGCTGCTCCAGCCCCCACATCGGCGCGCTGAAGGCCACTGCGGGGGGGCGCGCGCCCTCGACCAGCGCGCGCAGCAGGATGCAGCCGCCCATCGAATGCGCCATCACCGGCAGCGGGCCGGGCGCCAGGTCCCGCGCCGCGGCCAGCGCGGCGTGCAGGTCGATCTGGTAGTCGGAAAACCGCGCCACATGGCCCAGCCGCGCATCGGGCGACAGCCGGTCGGAGAGCCCCTGCCCGCGCCAGTCCAGCACCAGCGCCCCCCAGCCCGACGCCGCGAGCGCGGCGACGACCTGGCCGTATTTCTCGATCCATTCGGTGCGGCCGGGAAGCACCAGCACATGCCCGCGCGCCTCGGATCCGGGCGCGGGCCAAATGGCAAGCCGCAGCCGCCGCCCATCGCCCGCCTCGAGCCAGACCGCGCGCCCGTCCTCGGGCGCGTCGGTGCTCAACAGCGGCGCGTCGGGCAGGCCACGCACCGCCGCCTCAGCTGAGCGCGGAGGCGAGCTTCATCGCTTCACTCATCGAGCCGTCGATCTTCAGCTTACCCGACATGAAGGCCATGGTCGGGTTCACGTCACCGTCGAGTATGCCCTGGAACGTCTCGGCCGAGGCGCTCATCGTCACGTCCGCCGGCTCGTCTCCGGCGCGCGCGCCGGCCTCGTCGAGCATGATCGTGCCCTCATCCTCGATCACGAATTTCGCGCTGCCGTCGTAGCTGGTGCCCACCTTGTCGTTCAGCGTCTTGACGGCTTTTTCGATCACATCGCTCATTCTGGTATCCTGACTGTGATTGGAAACGGCGCCGCGCCGGCGCCGCGGAGGCTCGCATTTTTTTCGCGTGATGCTATCTTCCGTCGCATGACACGAAAGCGCGGCATTCTCAACCTTGTCGTTGCGGCAGCGCTGTTGCTGACGCCGATGCCCGGCGCGGCGCAGAGCAACGATCTGGCCGGCGCCGATGTCGATACCCTGCTCAGCGAACTTGCCCGCCCCGATCAGGAGCGTTGGACGCGGATCGAGAGTCAGATCATGCGTCACTGGTCGCGGTCGGGATCGGCCACGGCGGACTATCTGTTCCAACGCGGGCAGGAGGCCCTGCGCAGCGGCCGGACCGAGGATGCGATTGCGCATTTCAGCGCCGTGATCGACCACGCGCCCGATTTCGCCGAGGCCTGGAACGCGCGCGCCACCGCCTATTTCCAGGCCAACCGGCTGGGCCAGTCGATTGCCGATATCGAGGCGACGCTGGCGCGCAACCCGCGCCATTTCGGCGCGCTGTCGGGCATGGGCATCATCCTCGAGCAACTCGAGCTCTACGCCGAGGCGCGCGAGGCCTATGCCGCCGCGCATGAGATCCACCCGCACCGCCCGTCGATCAAGGACGCGCTGGCCCGGCTGGACCGGCGCCTGCAGGGCACCGAAATCTGATCGCATTGATCTGCGCCGGCGTCCCGGGGGGCTTCACCTTTCGGCGCAGGGGCGATAACCGGGCCGGACCGCGCGAGGCAAGGCACTATCATGAACAGGCAGGGGCGGGTCACGGCGGTTCTGGGCCCCACCAATACCGGCAAGACCCACTACGCGATTGAACGGATGCTGGGCCACCGCACCGGCGTCATCGGCCTGCCGCTGCGGCTGCTTGCGCGCGAGGTCTACGACCGGATCGTGGCGCTGCGCGGCCCGTCGGTGGTGGCGCTGGTCACGGGCGAGGAGCGCATCGTGCCCGAGCGGACGCAGTACTGGGTCTGCACCACCGAGGCGATGCCGCTGGAGATCGGCGCCGATTTCGTCGCGGTGGACGAGATCCAGCTCTGCGCCGACCCCGACCGGGGACACGTCTTCACCGACCGGCTTCTGTTCGCGCGGGGCCTGCAGGAGACGCTGTTCCTGGGGTCGGACACGATGCGGGGCGCGATCGCGGCGCAGGTGCCGGGCGCGCAGTTCACCCGACGCGAGCGGTTTTCGCAGCTGACCTACACCGGGTCGAAGAAGATCGGGCGGATGCCGGCGCGCTCGGCCATCGTCGCGTTCTCGGTGGAAAACGTCTATGCGATTGCCGAGCTCATTCGCCGCACCAAGGGCGGCTGCGCCATCGTCATGGGCGCGCTGTCGCCCCGGACACGGAATGCGCAGGTGGCGCTCTACCAGAACGGCGATGTCGACTACCTGGTTGCGACCGACGCGATCGGGATGGGGCTGAACCTGGATATCAAGCATGTGGCCTTCGCCGGGACGTCGAAATTCGACGGCCACCGCATGCGGTCGCTCAATCCTGACGAGCTGGCGCAGATCGCCGGGCGCGCGGGGCGGCATACCGCAAACGGGTCCTTCGGCGTCACTGGCGAGGCGCGTCCGCTTTCGCCGGAGGTGGTCGAGGCGATCGAAAGCCACCAGTTCCTGCCGGTGCGCAAGCTGCAATGGCGCAATGCGCGGCTCGATTTCGGCAGCCTCGGCCGGCTGATCGCGAGCCTGGAAGCGCCGACCTCGGACGAATGGCTGACCCGCGTGCGCGAGGCCGACGACCTGGGCGCGCTGAAATCTCTGTCGGCGATGCCGGAAGTGACGGAGCGACTCCGCGACGCGCGCGACCTGCGGCTTCTGTGGGATGTCTGCCGCATCCCCGATTTTCGCGGCATCTCGCCGGTCGAACATGCGGGGCTTCTGGCGCGGCTGCACGGCTTTCTGCACGAGGGCGGCCGCATCCCGCACGACTGGCTGGCGCGCAATATCGCGCGCATCGACAAGGTGCAGGGCGACATCGATACGCTGTCGCGCCGGCTCGCTTTCATCCGCACCTGGACCTATGTGGCGCAGCGCCCGGGCTGGGTTGACGATGAAAACCATTGGCGCGAGGAGACACGCGCGGTAGAAGACCGTCTGTCGGACGCCCTGCACGCGCGCCTGACCGCAGCATTTGTTGACCGGCGCACGAGCGTTCTCATGCGG